>JBIIBX010000066.1:0-7902 GCA_044239185.1 Schleiferiaceae bacterium
GCTCGGATTGAACCTGCCGGTGGTCATCACGGGGTCCCAGTTGCCCATGGAAGTGCCCCGGTCGGACGCGCGCGAGAATTTGATTACGGCGGTGGAGGTAGCCTGCGCCCGGGATGCCCAAGGCGGTCCGTTGCTCCGCGAGGTGGCGGTCTATTTTGAATACACGCTGTACCGCGGCAACCGGGTGTACAAACAGAGCTCCCAGGATTTTGACGCATTTGCAAGCCCCAATTTCCCTCCATTGGCCACGGCTGGGGTGAAGTTGGCCTTTGCGCCGTTTGTGACGGAGCGGACCCCGGAAGGGGCTCTACCGGGCGAGCGGCGCGCCGCAGGCGCGCCGCGTCACACGCAGTTCGATCCGGCGGTAGGTTGGTTGCCGTTTTACCCCGGCATCGACGAAGCCGCTGTGCGGTCGGTGTTGTTTTCGGGCCGCAAGGCGGTTTTGCTTCAAACGTTTGGAGCGGGCAATTTGCCCAGCCGGCCCTGGTTGGCCCGCGCCCTGCAAGAAGCCGCGGACCAAGGCATTTGGCTGATCCAGGTGTCGCACTGCCGCAAGGGCTCTGTGGGCGGGTCCGAATACGCCGCCGGGCGCATGCTGGCCGAACTCGGGGTACTGAGCGCCGGGGACGCCACCTCGGAAGCAACTTTGGTAAAGACGATGTGGCTCTTGGCCCAGCCGTTGGACCGCGATACGTTTAAAAATGCGTTCGCCCGCAGCGAGGCGGGCGAACGGAGCGTTTAAGGGAAGTCGTCTTCTTAAGCCGATTGGGGCTGCTCGCCGACGTGTACTTTCGCGGGTTTTGCAGGTTTGGCGGGCTTCGCTGATTTTGCGAATTCGACCTTGCCGGATAAATCGGTTCCCAAGATCAAGCGAACCAGTTCTGACGGGTGGGCGTCCACTTTGTCGTCGGTCTCGTCTGGGGCGGATTCAATGTGGGCGTGGGTGTAGAGCGACCAGCTTTTGTTGTGGTATTCCAAGGCCGTGCAGTTTTCTACCCAATCCCCGGAATTCATGTACAGAATGGAGCCGTTTTTGGTTTCGATGGTCCGGATTTGGGGCTGGTGGATGTGTCCGCAGACCACGCGGTGGTAGTCGCGCGCCAGGGCCCATTCTGCGGCGGCTACTTCAAAGTCTTGCACAAAGGAGACGGCTTTTTTCACGCTGTCTTTTACTTTTTTTGACAGGGAGAATTTTTCGCGCCCCATTTTTTCAAGAAAGAGGTTGATCCAGCGGTTCAGCCAAATCAGCGCGTCGTAGCTCCAACCGCCGAGTTTGGCGAGCCACTTGGCGTTCTGGATGGAGGCGTCAAAAACATCGCCATGGAAGAACCAAACGCGCTCGCCGCCGAGCTCAGCGGAATAGGCATTGCGCAGTTTGAGCAGACCCAGGTCCATGTCTGCAAACCGACGGAGCATTTCGTCGTGGTTTCCGGTGATGTAGACCACTTCGGTACCTTGCTGGGCCAAGGTGATGATGCGCTTGAGCACCTTCAAATGGCTCTTGGGGAAGTAGCGCTTGCGGAAGTTCCACATGTCGATGATGTCCCCATTTAAAATCAGCAGGCGCGGCTTGACGCTTTTGAGGTAGTCCAGCAGTTCCTTGGCGTGGCAGCCAAAGGTCCCCAAGTGCAGGTCGCTGAGGACCACCAAGTCGACGATTCGTTTGTGCTTCATAGGTACAAAAAAGCCCCCCGGCCGGATGGCGCGGGGGGCATGTGGTTTGGTCGGGAATCGAAAGATTACTTCACTACCTGGAAGCGGCTGCTCAATACAGCGCCGTCGGCGGTCTCAACCGTGATGAAGTACAGACCGGCGTTCCAGTCGGCTACTTCGATGCGGTCCGTGCGATCTGCAGTGGCCACCAAGGCACCCATGGCGTTCACCACGGTGATGCGCTCTACGGCGGTGTTGCTCACAGCAACCTGCAAGAAGGTGTTGGCTGGGTTCGGGTACACGATCATGCGGTCGTTGGCCAAGGTCTCCTCGTCTACCGAGATGTTGCTGTACAAGCGGTAGTCGGGAGTGAGGTAGTTGTACGGATTCTGCAAGATGTTGGCAGAAGCGATGGCGGTGTCGTTGCCGTTGGCCATGAACCATGCCTTGGGGTTGAACGTGCTTCCGCTGTTGCTGATGATGATCTTGTTGGGAGCGCAACCGGCGATCAGGGTGTTGCTCACAATCAAGGTACCCGCTTGGGCGTTGGCCTCGCAAGCCGTTCCGTCTACATGCATACCTTCTTTGAAGTCAATGAAGATGCCGTCGTAGATTTTCATCTCGGAGTTGCGGCGCAGTCGCATGCCGCGCTTGAACTTGGGATCGATGGTGTTGGTGTTGCTGCCGCGGAAAGGACCTACAGCCGTAACGTTGCGGAAAGTGGCAGCCGTCTTGGGCGTTGCTCCGTCACCGGCACCGTTGTTGTCGCACTCAAAACCTTCGGAAGTAGAGCCGGAAGACTGGTCGGCGATTTGCGGATCGCGAACGATCAATACGTACTGCACGTTTCCTTGGAAGCCAAAGTCGCAGTCCATGTCGTCGTCCAAGTTGCGGTAAGACACCAAGTGCTTGGCGTTTACTTTGCCACCGAACCACTCGAAGGCGTCGTCGTTGATGAAGGAGGTTTGTACGAAGTCAATTACGGTGTTGCGGCCCACAGAACCCATGGTCAAGCCGTTGATTTCCTTGTCTACTTGGTAAGCGTATCCACCGAATTCGATGCGTACGTACTTCAATACACCGGAGTTGTCGTCGTCGTTGGGAGTGGTTCCACCGCCGTATTCGGTGTCAGGACCTGCGGGCAGACCCTCGATGTTGGCCAGGCCGGTAGACAGGTTGTTGGCGGATTTGCCCAGTAGGACAATACCACCCCAATCGCCGATGGCGCGTGAACCGGCTGCTGCGCTGGACGTAAATACAATGGGGTTGGTCTCGGTGCCGTTGGCAACGATTTTAGAGCCTTTGGTCACAATCAGGGCAGAACCGGCAGAAGCGACGTCGCCGCGGATGACGGTACCGGCTTCTATGGTCAAGATGGCTCCGTCTTTTACGTAGATGGGGCCGCTCAGCAAGTATACGTTGTTGGCCGTCCAACGCGTATCTACGGTGATGTTGGCATTCACGGTAACCGTGGTTGCAGCATAAGCCGTGGTTTGCGGATCCCAATTGACCCAGCTACCGGTCCACATGGGAGCAGGCTGTGCTTCAAAAGCACCGCGGAAAGCGGCCGTTTCAAAAGCGGGGAAGGCTTGGTCGTTGAAGTCGAAATTGACCAGGGCCAAAGAACCGGCCGCGGGGCGGTAGTCGGGGTTGGTGTAGTCGTAGGGGGTGGTCAGGATGTTGGCAGAAGAAACCAAGGTGTCGTTCATGTTGGCAGCAACCCAACGCTTGGGGCTGAAGGTGCTTCCGCTGTTGGTGATGACGCGCTTGTTGGCCAATGTTCCGGCGATGATGTTGTTGCGGAAGCGCAGCAATTCCTCGTTGGCGCGTGCCTCAGAGGCCGATCCGTCCACGTGAACGCCCTCGCGGAAGTCCATGAAAATGGAGTTGAAAATCTTCATTTCGGAGTTGCGGCGCAGGCGCAGAGCACGCTTGAACTTGGGGTCAACCGTAGCACCTACGTTGCCGCGGAGCGGGCCAATGGCCGTTACGTTGGAGAAAGATGCAGCGGTCTTGGGTATGGCGTTGTCCCCGGCACCGTTGTTGTCGCATTCAAAACCTTCGGAAGTCGAACCGGAAGACTGGTCGGCAATTTGCGGGTCGCGCACAATCAAGGCGTATTGAACACTGCCACGGAAACCGAAGTCGCAGTCCATGTCGTCGTCCAAGTTGCGGTAAGAAACCAAGTGCTTGGCGTTGACCGTTCCACCGAACCACTCAAAAGCGTCGTCGTTGATGAAAGACGTTTGAACGAAGTCGATTACGGTGTTGCGGCCCACAGAACCCATGGTCAAACCGTTGATTTCCTTGTCCACCTGGTACGCATACCCGCCGAATTCGATGCGGATGTACTTCAGGATACCGGAGTTGTCGTTGTCGTCGGGGCTGGTGCCGCCGCCGTACTCGGTGTCTGGACCCGCAGGAAGACCTTCGATCATTCCCAAACCGTTGGACAAGTTGTTCGCCGCTTTGCCCAACACGACAATGCCGCCCCAGTCGCCGATGGTGCGAGATCCGGGAGCTGCGCTGGACGTAAACACGATGGGCTGGGCTGCCGTTCCTTCGGCCACCAACTTGGCGCCCTTGGTGATGATCAGGGCAGAACCGGCAGAAGCCACGTTGCCGCGGATGATGGTACCGGGCTCAATGGTCAAAACGGCGTTGTTCTTTACATAAACGGGACCGCTTAGCAAGTATACGTTGTTGCTGGTCCACGTGGTGTTCGTCACGATATTAGAAGCCACGGTTACGGTAGGAGTGCCGTAGGCCGTCGTTTGCGGATCCCAGTTGGTCCACTGGTCTGTCCACATAGTGGCGGGGGCAGGAGCGAAAGCTCCGCGGTACTTGGTGGGCTCAAAGCTCCACGAAGACTGTGCCGAGGCGGTCAAACTGGCCAGGGCAGCAGCCAAGAGGATCGATTTTTTCATGCGTTGGATTATTTGAACGCAAACCTAGACGTCCGATGTTTCCGCAATGTCTCCGCTGCGTTATCGCTCTGTTGCGAACAGGTTACCCCTGTGTTGCTAGTGTGTTACGGCGGTGTTAAGCACCGCGGAGCGCACTTTGTTTTGGCGCCCAGCTGGGCACAAAAAAACCGCCCCGGGCAAACGGGGCGGTTCTAAAAAGCAAAGAGATACCCTTACAGTTTGTAGGAAGCTCCCAACGTGATGGTGGGGCCAAAGTTGGTGCGCCACACTTCGTCGTCCACGCTAACGGCATTCAATGGGGCGTCCCAACGCTGGTTGTTGTTGATGTCGTTGAAGAAAATCAGGTCCTGTGCTAGCAAGTCCTTTGCGGTTAGACGCAGGCTCCACTTTTTGTCCTTGCCAAAATCCTGCGCGATGGACAGGTCCAAGACCGACCGGCCTTGTTCCCAGATGCTGGGCTCTTGGATGGAACCCACAATGAAAATGCGGGCGCCCACGCGGTTGAAGGCAGCACTGACTGTCAGGCCTGACTCCACGTCCTGGTACTGCAGGCCCGCATTGATCACATAGGGAGACTGTCCTTGCAACGGACGGATGGAGTCTGGAACACCGGCCAGTCCGCTCACGTCCACGCGGGAACGGATCCAGGTGTAGTTGGCAAAGGCCGTGGTTTTGCTCCAGAAATTGTCTTCGCCGCCCAACAAGGTGTTCAGCTGCAGACGTCCTTCCATTTCAAAGCCCCAGTCCACCGCGCGGCGCACGTTTTCAAACGTGTATTCCGTCACGACGTCCTCGCGGGTGCGTTGCTCGATGGGGTTCGCGAAGTCCTTGTAAAACGCACTCACGGAGAACACCTGGCCGCGACCGGGGTACCACTCGTACCGGGCGTCGTAGTTGTAAATCACCGCGCGCTGCAGGTTCACGTTGCCGGTCACCACGTAGCGGGTGGTGAAGTCGTAGAACGCAAAGGGCGCCAACTCCCGGAATTCCGGACGGTTTACGGTTTGGGCAAAGCCCAAGCGCAGGTTTTGCTTGTCGTTCAACGAGTACACCAAGTTGACCGACGGCAAGAAGTCTGTATTGGCGTTGTTGACCTGCACCGTGTCGTTGTTGTCGGTTTTGGAATACAGATTTTGATCAAACGACTCCAGTCGACCGCCCCAGATGACGCGGGTTTTTTCCAAAATCCGGGTGTCTACCTGCACAAATCCGTACCCCAAGGCCGCATTGGCCAAGTAGGAGTCCGACGAACGGGTTCCTTCGCGCAGTGTAAAGCCTTTGGATCCGTTGGCGAGTACGCCAATGTTGTTGGACTGAAAGATTTGGTCGTCGGTTTGGTTGAGCAGGCCAAAATCAAACCCGATCAAATTCAAATAGGTGTAGCCAAATTGACGGGCCACGTAAGCACGGTCGCGGTACTGGCCGCCTACGCCCATTTTCAGCGTGTTCCGAACGCCCGCGTCCGCAAAATCCCAGTTGCCTTCCCAGGTGGCCTGGGCGCTGTACAAGTCTTCCACGTTGGTGCCGTAGAACCGGCTGCCGGAGTAGTCGGGGCCTACCGAGCTGGACGTTACGGCTGCGCGCCAACCGGTGTCTGCGGGGTTGTCTACGTTTCCGTAGGCCAAGGTGTTGCGCAGGTTGGGCACGGTACGCACAATGCGGCTGTACCCGGCCAACCACTGAACCTTATTTTTCCGTTCGCCCACCACGTGCTGACCGGTCAACTGCGACGAGACAATTTGGTTGTTGGTGAACCAGCGGGCGGTTTGCTTCAAAACGTCGTTCGGTGCGTCCAAGGGGTTGTATTGGCCGTAGCGGGACAGCACCCGGTCTTGGGACGTCACCGCGTAGAGGTTCTTCCAACCGTAGGTGTTCTTGGGCGAGGAATTGTAGGCCACATTGAAGAGGGCACCGCCCAGGGTGTTCACGGTGTAGTTCTTGTCCGTGAAATTGCGCTCGAGCTGGCTGGGCTCGGTACCGCCAATGGAGTTCATCCACGCCTTCCGGGTGGTCTCGTTGTAGTTGTTGGAGTTGTTGTAGGTCAGGGCGTAAATGACGCCAAGCTTGCGGCCGTCGTCCCAGGTTTTGGACCCGCCGCCCGCGTACTGGGCAGAGAAAGCAGGGGCAAAGGTTTTGCGCTGCAGGGCCCAGTCGTTGGGGAATGCTTTGGCGTATTCGGCGCGTTCGGTAGGCGTGGCTTGGAACATTTGGAACGAACCTGGAATGCTTCCGGGCAACGCGCGGCTGCCATCGTCCACGCCCAGCCAATCCAGCTTGCCCCCTTGGTAATCCAGGCGTTCGCGTCCGGTGGTGAGGGTGTTGTACCCGCCGGAAATGCTGAATTCGTGGAACTTTTTGCCCGGGAAATTCTTGGTGTTCACCTGGATCACGCCCCCGGCAAATTCGCCCGGCATCTCCGGCGTAGCCGACTTCACTATGACCAAGTTTTCCAACAAGGCCGACGGGAAGATATCAAACGAAAAGGCCTTGCGGTCTGCCTCCGTGGAGGGCAGGGGAGCGCCATTCAGGTAGGCGGCGTTGTAGCGGTCGTTCAAACCGCGCACAATGGCAAATTTGTTGTCTTGGATCGACGCTCCGGATACCCGTTTCAGTACGTCACCGGTGTTGCGGTCTGGCGTGCGGCGAATGCTCTCAGCCGAGATGCCGTCGGACACGCTGGCCAGATTCTTTTGCTGCACCAACAGGGCGGTGGCGTTTTCCTTGGTGGCCGTGCCGGTGACGGTTACCGCCTCCAAGGTGGTGGCGTCGGCCTCGGACAGGGGAACGGTCAAAGACTGCACCTGGCCGGCCTTAACGGCAACGTCAGACAGCGTCTTGTTTTTGTAGCCAAAATTCGTGAGCAGAATTTTGTAGCTGCCCGCGGGGAGGGACAGCGTGAAGTTTCCGTCGAAGTCCGACAGGGCTCCAACCCCCAAACCGTCTACCGTTACCTTTACTCCCGGCAAGGTCTCGCCGGTTTTGGCATCGACGACTTTGCCTTCCACCGTTCCTTTGGTGGTTTGGGCAAGGGCGCTAAACGACCCCACAAGGGCGCCCACCAGGGCAACAAACAAGCTGATTTTGCGGCAAAAAGAGTGCATACAAGCGGTCTTTGAATTCGGCCGCAAGGTGGCACTCTACCTTCACCCCTGTGTGAACAAATGGTTACCGCAATGTTAAGAAGTCCGACGGCGGCAGCGTCAAGCGCGTAGTTTGCGGGCTGAACCTCACGCGTCGTTCATCCCGTCGCGGAAACCCTCGGCCAGGTCTTTGGCGGCGTCGTTCCACCCCATCCAAAGGCCCAAAATTCCGGCCATGAGCG
>JBIIBX010000004.1:0-28895 GCA_044239185.1 Schleiferiaceae bacterium
CTTGGCACCCTTCTTTTCCCCTACCTTTGGAAACCATGAAAAACGCTTGGAAATACCTGGGCTTGGCCCTGGTGGGCTACAGCCTTTTGGCGGGCATTTTGTCCGACGTCCCCCGGTTGCCCATTGTGAACGAGACCATCCGAAATTTGTACTACCACGTGCCCATGTGGTTCACCATGATTGCCTTGATGGGGGCTTCTTTTGGCTACAGCATCGGAGCGCTCCGCACCCAGTCCCTGGAACGGGACCGCCGGGCAGCCCACCTGTCCGAAGTGGCCTTGGTTTTTGCTGTCGCCGGGCTACTCACCGGGATGCTTTGGGCCAAATTTACCTGGGGCGCATTTTGGACCCCAGACCCCAAGCTCAACGGCACGGCGATCACCCTGCTCATTTACCTGGCGTACTTCGTGTTACGCAGCAGCGTGGACGACCCCGAAAAACGCCTCCGGCTTAGCGCCACATACAACATCTTCGCCTTTGTACTCATGCTCGTTTTCATAGGCGTCCTTCCCCGCTTAACCGATTCCCTGCACCCCGGAAACGGCGGGAATCCGGCTTTTGGTTCGTACGACTTGGACAACCGCATGCGCATGGTGTTTTACCCCGCCGTTTTGGGGTGGATCATGCTGGGCTTCTGGATGGCTCAGTTGCGCACCCGAATTGAAAACGCTGCAAACCCTCTTAACCTCGATTGACCATGATCCAATTTTTGCAAACCACGGGCAGAACCGTTGAAATGGCCGATGCCCTGCGCGCGGACGGAAAATTTTGGGTGGTTGTGGGCGTTATTGCCCTGGTTTTTGTGTGTCTGGCCTCGTATTTGCTGTGGATGGACCGCAAAGTCACCAACCTGGAAAAGAACCAAAAATGAAACGAAACCATGTGCTGGGGCTGGTCGTCTTGGCGGTATTGGCCGGGGTATTCTTGGCCACTTTTCAAGACGCCAGCACCTACCAAACCTTTCCCACAGCCGAAGGACAGATGGGCGAAGAGTGCGTTGTTATTGGGACGCTGGATTTGCAGGAACCCATTGCCTTTAACAAGGACCGCATCTTGCTAAAATTTACCGCCGTAGACAAGGACGGCAACCGCCGCGTGGTTTACTACAACAAACCCAAACCCACGGATTTTGAGCGGTCGGAAGAAATTACCATGACCGGATTTGCCACGGATACGGCCTTCTTCACCACGAATATCTTGATGAAGTGCCCGTCCAAATACCAAGAGAAGGAAAAACTGCAGCAATCATGAGTTACGTAGGAGAACATGCCTGGGCCGGCGATTTGGGCCGGCTCTTTGTGGCGCTGGCCTTTGCCTTTGCCTTGCTTTCCGCCTGGGCGTATGCGCTGCATGTTCGCAAACCCGACGGTACGTGGTTGCCCACCGCCCGGTGGAGCTTCCGTCTGCACGCTGTATCTGTCCTTGGCATTGTGGCCGTATTATTTGGGATGCTTTGGAACCACTGGTTTGAATTTGACTACGTCTGGCGCCACAGTTCCACGGATCTGCCCATGCGCTACATCTTCTCGTGTTTCTGGGAAGGCCAAGAAGGCAGCTTCCTGCTTTGGACCTTCTGGCAAGCCCTTTTGGGTTGGATTTTGATCCGAACCGCCAAGGAATGGGAAGGCGGCGTCTTGCTGGCCGTTGCTGCGGTGCAGGCCTTTTTGGCGTCCATGTTGCTCGGGGTATTCGTGGGCGACCTGAAGATTGGCTCCAGTCCCTTTGTATTGATACGCGACTTGCCGGAGAACCTGGGCTTGCCTTGGACGCAAATGGCCGATTATCTCACAGCTTTCCCGGCCTTCCAAGAAGGAAACGGACTGAATCCACTGCTCCAAAATTGGTGGATGACCATCCACCCCCCTACCCTGTTTTTGGGCTTTGCCTTGACCTTGATTCCCTTTGCCTATGCCGTTGCCGGTTTGCTGTACGGTCGGTATTCGGACTGGGTAAAACCTGCGCTTTCTTGGACCTTTGCGGGGGTTTCCGTATTGGGAATCGGCATTCTCATGGGAGGCGCTTGGGCCTACGAGGCCTTGAGTTTTGGCGGATTCTGGGCCTGGGACCCCGTGGAAAATGCTTCTTTGGTGCCTTGGTTGACGTTGGTAGCAGCCGGCCATTTGATGATGGTGGAGAAACACAAGAAGTCGGCCACCGGCATCACCCTGTTTATGGCCCTGTTCACGTTTTGGCTGGTGCTTTATTCGACCTTCCTCACCCGGTCTGGCGTGTTGGGCGATTCCTCCGTTCACTCCTTTGTGGACCTGGGACTCAGCGGGCAGTTGCTGGTGTACCTCTTGTTTTTTGTGGTGGGGACCGCGGCCCTCTTGGTGTACCGGTGGAAGTCGTTCCCAAAAAATGCGACCGACGAGTTGCTGGGCTCGCGCGAATTTTGGATGTTCATTGGGGCAGTTACCTTGTTGCTGTCTGCTTTGCAAATTGCCTTTTCTACGTCGATTCCTGTTTTTAACAAGCTGATTGGGCCCGACGGTTGGATTCCGCTTTTGGGCGAGGCGATGGCGCCTCCCACGGACGCCAACGCGCACTACAACCGGTTGCAAATGCCGTTTGCCATCGTCGTATCGGCATTGATTGCCGTTGGACCGTTTTTGGTTTGGCGGGCCAACAGTCCTTTGTTTTGGAAGCGGATTCTGCCGTCCGCGGCCGTTTCGGTGCTGCTTGGTGGCGGCATGGCCTGGGGACTTTCCATGACCCACCCCGTACACCTGGTCCTGCTGATGGTGTCGCTTTTTGCGGTTTTGTCCAACCTGGATTTGTGGCTGCGGCTTTGGCGCGGAAATTCCCGGCACCTGGGCATGACCACCGCCCACGTAGGATTTGCACTGGTCTTGTTGGGAGCGCTGATTTCCCAAGGGAAAAAAGAGTTTTTGAGCATCAACAAAACCTTCATTCACAAGGACTTTCCGGCCAACGAAAACACGGTATTGGAACTGAAAGACACGGTGAGCATGGTTCCCTATTGGGTCACCTGGACCGGCGAGCGTCAAGAAGGGAAAAACCACTACTACGACCTCACCTTCATGGAAAAGCGGGGAGACACTGCCTTTGCCCTTTCTCCCTTTATCCAGATGAACGAGCGCATGGGGAATGTACCGGAGCCAGACACCCGCCACTTCTGGAACCGGGATGTTTACACCCACGTCACCTTTGCCGACCTCCGAGACACCCCCGACAGTGCGCAGTGGAAACGCCCGTTGGAGGTTACATTGAAGGCGGGTGAGGAGGCCATTGTGTACAACGACTTTATTTTGCGCTGCGACACGTTGGAGGTTTTGGACGCTGAATTCACCTCCGACGCCAGCAACATCAAGCGCCTGAAAATGGCCCTGAAACTTCGTTTGGTGGCCATGGACGGCACCGAGGAAGAATTGGCCCCCATCTACTTCTTGCAAGGAGACCAACTCCGCCAAGAAGATGCGGTGGCCGAGCGCGGTGGCGTGAAGGCCCGCTTTGCTTCGGTAGAGACCGAGGAAGGCCGCTTTAAAATTCAACTGTGGCGCAGAAACGAAGAAGACCGGCCCTTTATCTTGATTCAAGCCATCGCTTTTCCGTGGATCAATATCCTGTGGTTGGGCAGCATTTTGATGGGACTTGGTTCAGCCCTGGCCGTGGTCCAAAGGATTCAGCGCGACCGGGAAAAAGCCAAACGCGTATGAATTTTGCCGTGGTCGGAAGCGGGAATGCCGCGTGGGTCGTTGCCCAAGCGTGGGCGGAACGCGGACACGCGTGCCACGGAGTTTTAACGAGAAACCCCCGTGATGGCCAGGCCCTCGCCCAGGCCCTCCATGCTCAATCTGCACCGCTGTGGCC
The DNA here is from genome assembly GCA_044239185.1 of Schleiferiaceae bacterium. GTDB lineage: Bacteria > Bacteroidota > Bacteroidia > Flavobacteriales > Schleiferiaceae > CAMDTE01. The sequence continues at coordinate 3,832 of JBIIBX010000004.1, forward strand.
CTCCACCACCCCGTTTGAAGGGGTGGTCCTCCTGGCCGTGAGCGACGACGCACTTCCTTCGCTAGCTGCCGAAGCCCGCGCCGCATTTCCCAACGCCTTGTTGATTCACCTTTCTGGAGCGACCCACCGCGACGTGCTCCCGGGTCGTTCCGGGGTTATTTGGCCCATGGCCAGTTTGCAGCGCGGTGGACGGATCAACCACAGCAAAACCCACGTGTACTGGGAAGCGTCGGACGAGGCGGACGCCGCAGACGTCCAAAAACTGGCACAGGCCCTGTCCAATCAGGTACATAGCTTAGACAGCGATGCCCGCTTGGCCCTGCACACGGCAGCCACCCTCTCCAACAACTTTGTGACCCACCTCTTGGTGGAATCCCGTAGGTTGTGCGACGAATACCGCGTCGACCCGCGTTGGTTGCACGAATTGTGGGAGCAAACCCTGCAAATGCAAATCAACCACCCCACCGGCGACTGGCAAACAGGTCCTGCCCGCCGGCGGGACAACCGTACCCTGGAAGCCCACGGCAAAATGCTCGCCAACCGTCCCGAACTGGTCGCCGCCTACACCGCGCTTACCCGCAGCATCCAAGCAGCGTACCCCACTACCGGCGCGGATCCCACTACCACCCAAGAAGCCTTGAACCAAGGACCCAAATCCCTCTAAACACCTTCCGACTGCCCCATGAATTACAAGCAAAAATTGCCGCACATCCGCGCCTTTGTTTTTGATGTAGACGGGGTCCTGACCGACGGAATGGTGCATGCGGTCCCCGGAATACAGCCTTACCGGGTGTTCAATACCAAGGACGGATACGCCATCTCCCGGGCCATCGAGCAGGGTTACGAGGTAGCCATTGTTTCCGGCGGGCTTTCCGAAGCCGTGCGCGACCGGTTCCACCAACTGGGCTGCCGCTTCATCTACCTGGGACGTCGGGAAAAAGTCGAACCCTTGGAAGAAATTTTGACGGCGTTGGATTTGAAGTCCGACGAAGTGGCCTACATGGGCGACGACCTGCCGGATCTGGCTCCAATGGCCCTGGTGGGCCTTCCCTGCGCTCCCCAGGACGCTGCTCCGGAGGTGAAAAATGCCGCCTTGTACGTTTCACCGTACTCCGGAGGCCACGGCTGCGTGCGGGACCTCATTGAACAAACCTTGCGTGTGCAAGGCAAATGGGGCGTCGGTCCGTTGCCTCAGTAGCCCTTTGTGCCTTTTTGCTTTTTGATGGAATAAACCATGGCCGACTCCCGCTTTTTCTTCCCGACCCCGTCGTTCAACGCCCTTCGCCTCCTTTTGTGGACGGTGCTCCCTGTTGCCGGTTTTTGGGTACTTCATGGCGGTTACTTTGCCTGGGACGGATACCAAACGGCGTTGGAAGGATGGGACCTAGTGGGCGTTCACGCCCTTTTGGTGGGGCTGGCCTGGTTCAGCGAATCCAGCAAGCAGATGGCCGATCCGCACGCCGAACACGCCTTGGGTTTTCTTCCCACCACTTCGTGGGTTCTTTTGGGCAGTGGGGCCTTGCAATTGGCCTGGAACAGCGAATTGTCTTTGGTGGGCGGTTTGGTCCTTTTGGCGGTTGCCACCGTCTGGGGCTACCGAATGGCCCCTGCTGGGGTGCTGCCGCGGTTTTTAGCGCTGGTTTTGGGAGCGGGGTTCCCCTGGCTTATTTGGACCCTGGACCTGCTTCCTACGTTGCAGGTGGACAACCACGAATTTCAGCTGCAAACCCTGCCGGTGGTAGGGGTGTTTTCGCTTTTGACGGGGGTGGCCGGGTGGATCGGCCACGCCCAAACGCACCCTTTTGAATTGGCCACCGCGCAACGGTGGGAACGCAGACTGGCGTGGACCGCTTGGAGCCTGGTGGCCATTGGCTATGCCGTACTTTTTGTGCAGATTGGACTCTGGAAAGCCGCACTTCCAGGGATTTTGGCCGGTGGTCTGAGTTTAGCTACTGGCTGGATGCCCCAAAATTCCGTCCAGAAACGATTCGCCTGGGGGGCAAACGCCGTCGGGCTGCATGTGTTTGCCGCCGGATGGCTGCTGTGGACCACCTGGATCCTGCAACACGTAGAACCGGTGGTCGGATGAGTCCCTTTGTTTTGAACGACGGGCTGACCCTGGTTCTGGGGTCGGGATCCCCGCGCCGAAAAGAACTGCTGGAGGCCGTAGGCTTGTCCTTTGAAGTACGTACCTCCCATGCCGACGAAACCACTCCCCTGGATTTGTCTGACTTGGAAACCGTCCAACAGGTTGCTCGGCAAAAGGCCGAAGCCTTGGTCCCTAGCTTGATTCCCGGCGAAGTGCTCTTGTGTGCGGATACCGAGGTCTGGCAAAACGGCGAGCGCTTTGGCAAACCGGCGGACCGCGACGATGCCCTGCGGATGCTGCGTCGCCTTGCCGGAAACACCCACCGGGTCATTTCGGCCGTGTGCGCCACCGACGGAACGACGTGGTCCGAAACCCACTGCATCACCGAAATCGAATTCCACCCCTTGGACGACGCCGTATTGGCCCATTACGTGGACGTGTACAAGCCCTTTGACAAAGCCGGAGCTTGGGGTGCGCAAGAATTTATTGGCTACGTGGGGATCAAAGCGTTGCACGGAAGCTACACCAATGTAGTAGGCCTTCCCGTGCCCGAAGCCTTGGAAGCACTGCAGCCTTGGTGCAAAACCGGCAAATAATCCGCATCTTTAGGGGATGAAATCGGACATGCCGCGGCCTATCCCCCTGGGGATTGCCCTCTTTCCTCTGCTGTTTTTATTGGTGGGTTTGGCCTACAACGTGGGCTGGGTTTTTGGCGACGATGCCGTGTCCGGTTCCAGCCAGGTCATTTTGTTGGCCAGCGCCTTTGTGGCTGCTGCATTGGCGTCGCTTTACGGTCGGTCCTTCTCGGACCTGTTCGACGGGGTCGCACAAAACCTTCGCGAGGCAGGAAAGGCCATTGTCATTTTGTTGTGCATTGGGGCGTTGAGCGGTACCTGGATGGTCAGCGGGGTGATTCCCACGCTCATTGCTTACGGGGTGGAGTTGCTGCACCCGTCGTATTTTCTGGTAGCCACCTTGCTGTTTTGTTCTGTCGTGAGCTTGGCAACCGGCAGTTCTTGGTCCACCAGTGCCACCGTGGGCATTGCCCTCATGGGCGTTGGGCAAGCGTTGGGATTCCCGGCGCCCGTGGTAGCTGGAGCGGTTATTTCCGGCGCCTATTTTGGAGACAAAATTTCTCCTTTTTCCGACACGACGAATTTGGCTCCTGCCATGGCCGGTACCGACTTGTTCACCCACATCCGCTACATGCTGTACACCACCGTACCCAGCTATGCCGTGACTTTGCTCTTTTTTGTGGGGTATACGGTATTGTATGCACCGGACGCCCAACCCTTGGAAATGACCTGGGTGGACTCATTGAACCAAAGCATTCATTTAAGTCCTTGGTTGCTCTTGGTTCCAGCGGCCAGTTTGGGCCTGATGCTGTTCCGCGTAGATGCCATTGTGGCCGTGGCCTTTGGGGCGCTGGCAGGAGCCATTGCAGCCTTGGTGTTCCAGCCCGACTTTGTTGCCTCCCTGGCCGGAGAAGCGGTCGCTCCGGCCCACCGGTTGTACGCGGGAACCCTGCATGCCTTGTACGACACCGTGCAGATTCCTTCCGAAGACCCTTTGGTAGCTAATCTTTTGCAATCCAAGGGAATGGCTGGCATGCTCAACACCATTTGGTTAATCATTTGCGCCATGGCCTTTGGTGGGGTAATGGAAGCCGCGGGCTTTTTGACCCGGATTACCCAGAGCATTGTGGCGTTGGCCCACTCCACGTCGGGCTTGATTGCCTCCACCTTGGCTACATGCGGACTGTTGAATCTAACCGCCGGAGATCAGTATTTAGCGATTGTGGTGCCCGGACGTATGTTCAAAGATGCCTACCGAGACCGAGGATTGGCCCCGGAAAACCTCTCGCGTTCCTTGGAAGATGCGGGAACCGTAACATCGGCGTTGGTACCCTGGAATACCTGCGGGGCCTACCAAAGCGCCACCCTGGGCGTGGCCACGGGCGAGTATTTTGTGTACGCTGTTTTCAACTGGGTGAGCCCCTTGATGAGCTATGCGGTGGCCCTGGTTGGCTTCCACATCCGGCGGTTGCGGAATTCGTAACGGAACCGCGTGCGCAGGGTCCACAACACGGGTTGCGGTCCGCCTCCAAATTCGACCAACGGAATCAATTCCCACCCCCATGCGGGACTCTCCTTTTTGGACGAAGACCACATTCCCCCCAACCGGTAACGCAAAAAAGGATCCAAAGTCAGCGCTCGATCCGGCAAGGTCCACAAGGCCTCTGCATACAAAGGCAAGCGATCGGGCTTCACCCACAACCGCAACCGGGGTCTGCTGACTCCGCCCACAAACGACCGCCATTCCGAACGTGCTAAAATGGCCATATGCTCCGTCGCGACAGGCCCCTGCCACAAATAGCCTACATACGGTCGGATTTCCAACATGCGGGGTGCGGACGGTGTTTCAAAAGAGAAATTGCGTACCCCGGTTGTCCAACGGCCTTTTTGAACAGAAAGGGAATACACAGCCTGCTGGTTGTTGGTTCGTACGCCCAATTCGCCAAAAAGCCGGACGGGCGTGTTTGGCATCGATGCCCCCCACACGATTTCGCCCCATGCAGAAGCGCGATGGTCCACGGCCTGCCCCTCCGCACGAACGCTCAACAATGCGAGCACAAGCAAGTATACGAGGCGCGCCATCACCACCAACCCCGACGCTTGATCCAAAAATACATTCCTATACCCACGGCAAGCATCAACCCCCAGGCGCCGGCATAGCCCCATGTCCAGCGCAACTCCGGCATGTACTCAAAGTTCATTCCGTACACCCCCACAATAAAAGTCAGCGGCATAAAAATGGTACTGAACACGGTGAGCACCCGCATAACCTCGTTGGTTTTCTGGCTCAATGCACTGATGTACAGCGCCTCCACCGAATCGAGTACTGCCCGAAGGGCCTCCATGCCCTCCAGCAAGTCCAGTGTTTTCTCTCTCAGGTCCCGGAAATACGGACGATTTTCTTCGCGCAGAACGTCAAACTGCCCCTTTTCCAAGGCACTGACTGCCTCGCGCAAGGGGAGCAAAGCCCGCCGCAGTTGCACCAAATCGCGTTTCAAGGTCTGCGCAACCACCAAAATCCGGCGGTGCGGGCGCTCCAAAACATCGTCTTCCAACCGGTCCACCGTTTCCTCCCAGCGGCTGAGTACCTCGCGGTACGGCAACAAAACCGCATCGAGCAACGTGTACAGCAAATAATCCGCACTTCGCATGCGCAGCATGCCTTTTCCGGTACGCAACCGGTCCCGGACCCCACCAAACAAATCGGCGGGCTTTTCTTGGACCGACCACACCCCGTTGGAGACCAAAACAAAAGCAATTTGCTCCAACTCCACCCGGGTACCTCGGTGTTTTTCAATGCTTTTCAAAGAGAAATAGAGGCCACCGGGGTATTCCTCCAAGGTAGGCCGTTGGTTTGTATCCAACAGGTCCACGGCTGCTTGGACGGGCAACCCCAATTCCTTGCAGGTGAGTTCTATGTCTTGCGGTTGGTGGTGTCCATGCACATTCAGCCAAAATACCGACGGCGACGTCGCCCCCAATTCGGCTGGCACTTGGAGGACCGAATCGGCTCCCTCCTGCTCCCAAAACGCATCGGGGGTGTAATCAAAGCGCTGCCAAGGCATCGCCGAAGTATTCCGTGCAACCATATAGGAAAGGTACCGCAAAAAAAGGCGTAATTTCGCGCCCATGATTCGCACGCTCAGCATTGTTATGCCGGCCTACAACGAAGGCCCCACCATCCACCGCATCCTGGACAAAGTTCGGGCAGTCGAACTGCCCAATGGCATCCAGAAAGAACTGATTGTGGTCAACGACTGCTCCAAGGACAACACCGAGGAAGCCATCCTAAACTACCAATCGGCGCATCCCGACTTGCCTATTCAGTACCTCAAGCATGCGGTAAACCAAGGAAAAGGGGCAGCCCTTCACACGGGGATAGCTGCTGCCACAGGGGACTACATTGTCATCCAAGACGCGGACCTGGAATACGACCCGGAGGAATACAAACTGCTCCTGGCGCCGGTTTTGGCGGGCCATGCCGACGTGGTCTACGGTTCCCGGTTCATGGGCGGCAATGCACACCGCATCTTGTTCTTTTGGCACTCCATCGGCAACAAAATGCTGACGTTTATGTCCAACGCCACCACGAACCTCAACCTGACGGACATGGAAACCTGCTACAAGCTCTTCCGCCGGGACCTGGTTCAGTCCTTGAAACTCCGGGAAAACCGCTTCGGTTTTGAGCCCGAAGTGACGGCCAAAATTGCCCGCATCCCCGGGGTACGCATTTACGAAGTGGGCATCTCCTACTACGGCCGCACCTTCGAAGAAGGCAAGAAAATTGGCTGGAAAGACGGATTCCGCGCCATCTACTGCATCCTCAAGTACGGATTGTTCAAGAAGTAAACGGCTACGGGCCCAGCCCGCTTCACCCCATTCTCGCGTTCGTTCCATGTTTCAGGACGCGCCATCACACAAAAAAACCCGGCCTGCGGCCGGGTTTTTTGTTGGATCCCCGCGCACGGCGACCCAGAAAAAAGGTTGGTGTTCCCGCCTGGCCTTCGGCCAGGCGGGAGCCTTCCCTCCTTCGTTTACTTCACTTCTTCGAACTCCACATCCGTGACGTCCGATGCAGCTCCTGCGTCGCCTTGGGCGGCACCTGCTCCCCCGTCGCCGGAGGCTCCTGCTTCGGCTTGGGCCTTGTACATCTCTTCGGAGGCGTTTTTCCAGGCCTCGTTGATTTGCTCCATGGCTGCGTCGATGGCGCTGATTTCCTGGCTGGCGTGGGCCTTGCGCAGGTTGTCCAAAGCCGTCTCGATGGGGGCCTTCTTGTCGTCGCTCAGCTTTTCACCGAACTCCTTCAACTGCTTTTCCGTTTGGAAAATCATGGAGTCCGCGGCGTTCAGCTTTTCCACGCGTTCCTTCGCCTGACGATCGGACTCGGCATTGGCCTCGGCCTCCTGCTTCATCTTGTCGATGTCTTCTTTGCTCAAACCGGAAGAGGCCTCAATGCGGATGCTTTGCTCCTTGCCGGTGGCCTTGTCTTTGGCAGACACGTGCAACAAACCGTTCGCGTCAATGTCAAACGTGACTTCGATTTGGGGCACTCCGCGGGGCGCGGGGGGCAAACCGTCCAAGTGGAACCGGCCGATGGTCTTGTTGTCCTTGGCCATGGGACGCTCGCCTTGGAGCACGTGGATTTCCACGGAAGGCTGGCTGTCTGAAGCCGTAGAGAACGTCTCGGACTTCTTGGTGGGGATGGTGGTGTTGGACTCGATCAAACGCGTCATAACGCCGCCCATGGTCTCGATGCCCAAGCTCAACGGGGTTACGTCCAAAAGCAAAACGTCCTTTACATCACCGGCCAACACACCGCCTTGAATGGCTGCACCAATGGCCACCACTTCGTCGGGGTTCACCCCTTTGTTGGGCTCTTTACCAAAAAACTTCTTAACGGCTTCTTGGATGGCGGGGATCCGGGTAGAACCGCCCACCAAAATCACTTCGTCGATGTCGTTCACACCCAGGTTGGCGTTCTTTAGGGCCGTGCGGCATGGCGCAATGGTGCGCTCTACCAAGTCGGCAACCAAACGCTCAAAATCAGCGCGAGACATGGACTTTACAATGTGCTTGGGTCCGCTGGCCGTAGCCGTGATGTACGGCAGGTTGATCTCGGTTGTTCCGGCACTGGACAATTCAATCTTGGCCTTCTCTGCCGCTTCTTTCAAGCGCTGCAAAGCCATCGGATCTTGGCGCAGGTCCACGCCCTCGTCGGACTTGAAATCGGACACCAACCATTCGATGATGCGCTCGTCAAAATCGTCTCCTCCCAAGTGGGTGTCGCCGTCGGTGGACTTTACTTCAAAAACGCCGTCGCCCAGTTCCAAAACAGAAACGTCGTGGGTACCACCGCCGCAGTCAAATACGACAATTTTCATGTCTTTGCCTTGCTTGTCGATGCCGTAGGCCAAGGCAGCTGCCGTGGGCTCGTTGATGATGCGACGCACCGTCAATCCCGCGATTTCACCGGCCTCCTTGGTGGCCTGGCGCTGGGCGTCGTTGAAATAAGCAGGTACCGTAATAACGGCTTCGTTCACTTCCGTACCGAGGTAATCTTCGGCCGTCTTCTTCATTTTTTGCAGCACCATCGCAGAAATTTCCTGCGGGGTGTACAACCGACCGTCGATGTCTACACGGGGCGTGTTGTTTTCGCCTTTGACCACCGAATACGGTACGCGCGCTGTTTCCTTGGAAACTTGATCAAAAGATTCCCCCATAAAACGTTTGATGGAGAAAATGGTCTTGGTGGGGTTGGTAATGGCTTGGCGCTTGGCGGGATCTCCCACTTTGCGTTCGCCGCCTTCTACAAAACCAATGACAGAAGGCGTGGTGCGCTTGCCCTCCGCATTGGGGATAACCACCGCCTCGTTGCCTTCCATAACGGCTACACACGAGTTGGTCGTTCCTAGGTCGATTCCGATAATTTTTCCCATGATAGAAATAAGAGATTAGATGGGAGCCTTAGGTCAAAGGGTGTACCAAAAGCAAAAGGCCGGCAAATGCCGGCCCTTTGTCAGTTTCACGTGCCAATGTGGCAGTTTTCAGGCGTTTTCTTCGGTCAATTGCACGTCAGCGTGTCCACCGTCGTCACTTTGGCAAAGTGCAGCTTGCAGGTTTTGCGGCTGTAGACCAACGAATCCAGGCTGTTGTTGGAAATACTGAGGTTGGGTCGGGCGTACTGGGCCCGGCTGGCAAAAACCCCGGCACCCCCGTTGACGTTGCTGAAGAAGGGCTTGTCTTGCACAATGGAGTTGCTCGGTTGGCTCACGCTGATGTAGGTGGCCAAGTCGTCGGAACCGGCGGTTAGGTAGAGGTCTATGCCGCGGAAAAAACGCAACACACCCGGTTTCACCGGCAATGCCGATGAAGTGGCTAAAAAATCGTAGAAGTCGGCATATCCCACCGCGGTGGAAACTTCGTCGTTTCCTTGCAGGTTGTTGCCCAGCAACGTGGGGAGCGGGTAGTCTACGCTGTACCGCACGGAATCCTCCAAAGCTCCGTCCTCGGCCACTTCGACCCACCGAAAGCGCAAATACCCTTGGTAAATACGGGCATTTTCGGCTTGATCCCACCGGAACTTGGCGCCGTTTTTAGAGCCGATGGGAATGCGCACCAATGCACCGCCCAAGGGAGAGGGTTCCCGGAGCACCCAAGTAGAGGGTTTTACCAAAGGCGTCGTCGCGGTTAAAAGCGGCGTCGTGCTTTCGGGTTTGAAGGCCTGAATGCGGTAGGTATAAGCTTCGTTCAAGGTGGCCACCAGCCGGTAGGCTTTGTACCCTTGGGTCGCAAAAGGACCGTTGCTGTTCAGGGACACTTCCGGGGCCTCGGGCAAGGTATAGGTTGCCAGCACGTTCCCGTTGGGGCCCAAGGCCTGCACGCGGACCTCCAAACTGGGGTAATACAGGCTGTCGGGGTGCATGGCGCCGCCGGCAGGACCTTCGTCGCCCAAGTAGGCGCGTCCAATCCGAACGTAGTTGGTGTCTTGGGTGGGATCCAACAAGGCAAACAGCACCGGAGTTTCTTTCCAGGGAGCGGTGATGTCAAGGGTGTTATCGCAAGCGGACAGGGCCAAAAGCGCACCTGTTGCTGCAAGAAGGAATCTGCGCATACCTGCAAAAGTACGTTACCTTTGTGGCATGTCCGTACACGCCGAATTCAAGAAAGTGACCACCCATGCCCTTCAGGAAATGAAGCGCACGGGAGAGAAGATCAGCATGCTTACCGCCTACGACTACACCATGGCCTTGCTGGTGGACCGCGCCGGAATCGACGTGGTGTTGGTGGGAGACTCGGCCAGCAATGTGATGGCGGGTCACGAAACCACCCTCCCCATCACCCTGGACCACATGATTTACCACGCGTCCAGCGTGGTGCGCGGCATCGACCGGGCCCTGGTGGTGGTGGACATGCCCTTTGGCACGTACCAAGGAAACTCCAAACTGGCGCTTTCGTCGGCCATTCGAATCATGAAAGAATCGGGCGGCCATGCCGTCAAACTGGAGGGAGGAAAAGAAATCATTGACTCCATCGAACGCATTTTGCGCGCGGGAATTCCGGTAATGGGGCATTTGGGATTGACTCCCCAAAGCATTTACAAATTTGGCACGTACACCGTGCGGGCCAAGGAGGAGGAAGAGGCCGCCAAGTTGTTGGAAGATGCTTTGGCGTTGGAGGCGGCCGGGTGCTTTGCTTTGGTTTTGGAGAAAATTCCCGCCACCCTGGCAAAAAAAGTAGCCGACGCCTTGGCCATCCCGGTGATCGGGATTGGAGCCGGTGCGGGCGTAGACGGCCAGGTATTGGTGCTGCACGACATGCTGGGCATGAACCACAACTTCAACCCCCGGTTCTTGCGCCGGTACGCCAATTTGGATACCGTCATCCACGACGCAGTTGGCCAGTACGTGAAAGACGTAAAGGGTTCTGCCTTTCCTTCGGCCGAAGAAAGTTACTGAAGCATGGCAACCTCTCCTTTGCGCGGACCGCGAGCTCCCAAGAAGCCCAAGGCGGCCGCGTCCCCCGACGTGGTATGGGAAGACAACCACGTGCTGATTGTCAACAAACCGCCCGGCTGGCTGGTCCAACCTGACCCTTCCGGAGACCTTTCTTTGGAAGAATGGGCGGCGCGCATGGTGGCCCAAAAAGCCAACAAACCCAAGGCCTTTATTGGAGTTCCCCACCGGCTGGACCGTCCCACCTCCGGGATTGTGGTACTGGCCAAAACCTCCAAAGCCCTGGCCCGACTGAACCAACTCTTTCACGACCGCGTCGTTAAAAAAACCTACTGGGCGGTGGTGGAAGGCCTGCCGTCTGCCTTGGAAGGCCGGTTGGAGCACCGGCTGATGCGCGACGGGAAAACCAACAAATCGTTTGTGAGCCAGCGTCCGGAAGCCCAAACCGCGGTGCTGCATTACCGGGTTTTGCACGCCGGCGACAACTACAGCCTGGTGGAAATTGACCTGGAAACCGGCCGGCACCACCAAATTCGGGCCCAGTTCTGCGCCTTGGGGCACCCCATCAAAGGCGACCTGAAATACGGTTCAAAGCGCTCCAATCCCGACGGAAGCATCCACCTCCATGCACGCAAAATTGAACTGGCTCATCCCGTAGGGGGATTGCCGGTGGAAGCCACGGCCCCGCTGCCTGCGGAGTCGGTCTGGCAGGCGCTTTCCAAAAACCTCAAGGCCTAACCCGAAAACCGTTTTTTCGCCGTTCGGACCTTAATACGGGTCTACGTCCACGGCCACGCGAACGCTCCGAAAATCGGGGTGCAGTGCCATTTGGGCAATGGTCTTCCGCACGACCTCCTTCGAAGGCTGCAACGCACTTCCGGCATCCATTTTCACATAGAGCTGTTGCCGGTACATCAAATTGATGCGGCCAACAGAGGGAATGTCCGGGCCCAGCACCCCCCCACCCAATTGCTCTTGCAGGGACTGCGCCAACCACCGGGCCGCGTCACGCACCCATTCGGCATGGCGGTGGCTGAGCACAATATGCACCAACCGCACATAGGGCGGGTGAAAAAACTGCCGGCGTTCTACGAGTTGTTCGTGGGCCATTTCTTCGTAGCGGTGTCCGCTGACTTGCTGCAGAATGCGGTGGTCGGGGCGGTAGGATTGGATATACACCTGCCCCTGTTGGGCACGGCGCCCGGCACGGCCTGCCACTTGGCTCAAGAGTTGGTAAGCCCGTTCGTGGGCACGGAAGTCGGGATACGCCAAGATGCCGTCGGCCTGGGGGACCACCACCAGGTCCACGCCGGGCAAATCCCATCCCTTGGCCACCATTTGGGTGCCTACCAATAGGTCCAACAGCCCGTTCTGTGCTTCTTCCAGCAATTTGTGCAGGGTTGTTTTGGAGCGAGCCGTATCGGCGTCCAACCGACCGATGTGGGCGGCCGGAAAAAGCGTCGTCAATTCCTCTTCTACCTTTTCAGTCCCGAGTCCTTTGAGCACTACTTCCGGACTGCCGCAGGAGGTACACCGAGGTTCCAAGGGCTTGGTTTGCCCGCAGAGGTGGCATTTGAGGCCGTTGAGTCCTTTGTGGTAGGTCAGGGAGACATCGCAGCGGCTGCATTCTTCCGTGTGTCCGCAGGTCGAACAAAGCAAGATGGGGGCAAACCCCCGTCGGTTTTGCAGCACCAAAACTTGCTTGCGGTCCTGCAACCGGGACAACATGGCCTCCTTTACTTCCTGGGTGAACGAGCCGTCGAGGGCCCCTTGCCGCTGGGCTTTGGCCAAGTCAACCAATTCCACCTTGGGCAGGGGGGCTTCGCCGTGGCGGCGGCTCAGGGTGCCGCGGACCATTTTGCCGGACGCTGCCCGGTGCCAAGATTCCAGAGAGGGCGTCGCACTTCCAAGAACAAGGGGAATTTTGAACTTGGAGGCCAGCCAGAGGGCCACGTCCCGGGCGTGGTACCGGGGTTGCGGCTCGTGTTGCTTGTAGGAAGCATCGTGCTCTTCGTCCACCACCACCACACCTACCCGGTTCCAAGGAAGAAAGATCCCAGACCGAGCGGCCAGCACCACCATGGGCGGGGAATCGGCGTGCAGCAACGCGCGGTACAGGTCTAACCGCTGGCGTTCGGACACGCGGCCGTGGTACACGTGAACGCTCTCGCCGAGCGCCAACCGGTACCGGGCCAAGACCCCTTCGGTGAGGGCCACTTCCGGAAGCAGCACGACGGCGTGTTTTCCCTCCGCCAGCACTTCCCGCAGCCGATGGAGGTACACTTCGGTCTTTCCCGAGCCGGTGATGCCAAAGAGCAAAAAAGGACGGTCGCCGGACGCTTTCCAAAGGGCGAGGGCGGTTTGTTGTTCCTCGTTCAAAACAGGCGCCGGAGGAGGAACCAAGTCGGGCGAAACCAGACCAATCTCCACCTGCCTTTGGCGCAGAATTCCCTTTTCTACCAGGGGCTTCCAGAGGTATCCCCGCAAAAAACCGGTGGAAACCCACGGCCCCCAAGACGCCGACGAAGCACCGGGCTCCAAGCCGGCCTTGAAATAGGCCAACAAGGCCTCGGACTGGGCCTTGGCCCGCTTCAGCTGGGCAAAGACCTCGGCGGTTTGCCGGTCGTCGTTCAGGCGGTGCACGTACTGCACTTCGGTGCGCATGCGCGGCGCCGGTTCGGTCTCCATTTTCTGTTCCACGGACGCCCACCCCCGCTCCACCCACCGCTGGATGGTTTTGGCTGGAAGGCTTTTGGCGGGGAGCACCCCGGCTTCCAGCAGACGGCGCAGGCCGGACTTTTCTTCGTCGGACAGGGATTCCTCCTCAAAATCCAGTCCGGTGTAATACACCTCGGACGTGCTGCTGGGGCGAAGGGCTGCGGGCAATGCCGCTTGCATCACCTCCCCCACCGAACAGAGGTAGTAGTCGGCCATCCAATGCCACAAGGCCAATTGACTCGGGTGCACGCTGGGTTCGTCTTCCAACCGCTCCAAAACCGGTTTGGTCTCGTAACTGGGCGCTTGGTTCACCACCTGAACCACCACCGCGGTGTAGCGCTTTTTGGCGCCCAGTTCCACCAGCAACCGCTGGCCGGGCTGGGGAACGGAATCTGCAAAAGGCCAGGCGTAGGTAAAGGCCCGCTGCACGGGAACGGGCAGCCAGACTTCTACCCAAAGGGTAAATTTTTCTATATTTTGTTGAAATTCATCCATTTGGACTGCATTCATCAACCCAATGCTTCAACCAATTCCAGCAGGTACGGATTGATTTGTTGGTGGTGCTTGGTGGCTTGTTCAAAAGGCACGTACACAATTTGTCCGGCCTGAACGCCCACCATCACCCGGGATTGACCCGCCAGCAAGCCAAGCACGGCGGCGTGGCCCATGCGGCTGGCCAAAATGCGGTCTTGGGCACTGGGGCGTCCACCGCGTTGGATGTGGCCCAGGACCGTTACTTTGGATTCCCACTGGGGAAAGCGCTCTTGCACTTTGCGGGCTACTTCCATGGCCCCTCCCCCGTCGTCGCCCTCAGCTACTACAATGATTCCGCTCCGGCGGCGCTCTTTCCAGTCCGACTCCAATTTGACCACCAATTCGTCGATGTAGGTGGTCGTTTCCGGAATCAAAACCGCTTCGGCTCCGGCGGCAATGCCGGTGCGAAGGGCAATGAAGCCGGCGTCGCGGCCCATCACTTCTACAAAAAACAAGCGGTTGTGGGACGCGGCTGTATCCCGAATGCGGTCCACGGCCTCTACGGCGGTGTTGACCGCTGTATCGTACCCAATGGTCAAATCGGTACCGAACAAATCGTTGTCGATGGTGCCCGGGCAGCCAATCACGGGCAAATCCATTTCTTGGGAAAGGGCTGTGGCTCCGCGGAAGGACCCGTCTCCGCCTACGACCACGAGGCCGTCAATTCCCCGGGAGCGTAGCGTGGCAATGGCCCGTTGGCGCCCTTCGGGCGTTCGGAATTCCTCGCTCCGGGCCGTTTTTAACCACGTGCCTCCGCGGTGGATGGTGTTTCGCACATGTTCCCGGGTGACAGGGATCAGGTCGTCCTCAATCAGCCCCTGGTACCCGCGGTATACGCCGGAAACTTCCACGTTGTTGAGCCCTGCGGTGCGCACGACGGCACGGATGCAGGCGTTCATGCCCGGAGCGTCGCCTCCGGAGGTCAATACAGCAATGTGCTTCATGGTACAAAAGTACGCAATCCCGGTGCGGGAAGGTGGGAACTTCTACCCCAGGCGTACCCCCACCAAATCGCAGTCCAGGTCTCCGTTCTTCAGCGGAATCCGCTTGAAAATGTCCCATCCCGCTCGGCGCAAGGCCTCGCGGTCTGCGGACAAAATCCACGCCTCCCAACCGGCGTAGCCCTTGGCCATGGTTTCGGCCATACCGCGGTACAGGGCGTCCGTGTCTGCTTGAATTTTGACGTTGTACGGGGGATTCACCAGCATCAAGCCGCGCTCCGTCGGTTTTTCCGACCCAATAAAGGTTTGGCGCTTCCACTGGATGCGGTCTTCCATCGTCGCGGCCTCGGCATTCTTCTGGGCCTTCACCAACATATACGCCTCGCGGTCCCAACCGAAAATGGGGGCCAAGCTTTCGCGTCCTTTTTTCAAGACGCTCTCCTCGATTTTGGCGTGCAGATCTTCGGAATAGTCGGACCACGATTGAAATGCAAAGCGGTCCCGGAAGAGCCCGGGAGGCAGACGATCGGCCTGAATGGCCGCCTCAATGGGAAAAGTCCCGGAGCCGCACATCGGGTCCAGCAGGGGCATGTCGCCGCGGTAACCGGCCAACCGGAGGATTCCCGCTGCCAGCACTTCGGACATGGGAGCTGCGCCCACTTCCTGGCGGTAGCCCCGACGGTGCAGGGAATGGCCGGAACTGTCCATGGACAAATGCGCCCGGTTGGGCGTCAAACGGACGTCGATCACAATATCGGGGTTCTCCTTGCCGACGCTCGGACGAATTCCGTGGATTTTTCGAAAGGAATCGGCAATGGCATCCTTCACCACCAACGCAGCAAAGCCCGAGTGGGTAAAGGCCGGATGTTGGCCGGAACACCGCACCACAAAGGTCGAATTGGGCGAAAACCAATCCGTCCAGGGCACCTCAAGGCTGCCGCGGTAGAGATCTTCTTTGCTCAATACCCCAAATTGGTGGATGGGGCGCAGCACCTTCAAGGCGGTGGTGAGCATCAGGTTGCACTTGTAGATGAAGCCCAGATCCCCAACAAAGGTGACGGCACGGGGCACCGTTTTGACTTCTTTGGCTCCCAGCATGCGGAGTTCATCCGCCAATACGCCTTCCAGTCCAAAAAGGGTTTTGGCTACCAGCGCTTCGTCGCGTCCCGCTCCGGGCGGCAACGTGCTCATCGTCGGTTGCGGGGCACAATGGCCGCCTCAAAAGTGGGCAAACCGCCAGACAACCGGGCTTCGGGGAACACCACTTCGGTGTGGACCGTATCGCCTTGCAGCGCATAAAACCCGGTAGAGTCGCGGAAAACTTGGTTGCCTTGACGCACGGACGCCGTCAAAACCAAAAAAGTATCGGGGCCGGGATTGATGGCGTGCATGCGCACCGAATACACCGGCTCAATGCCAATCTCCATGGTATCCAAACGCGCCTCTTCCAAGGCATACGCCCCGTCTGAGTTGGAGCAACCGACGGCCCCTACCAAAACAGCGCAAACAAGGGCCAATCCCGCTTTTTTCTGCATAGCGACAAAAGTACGGCTTCGCAGCGAATCCAATACCTTTGCTGCATGACGATTGCAGAAGGAGCAGCCTTGGTGGCCGGGGGATTTGCC
Organism: Schleiferiaceae bacterium; assembly: GCA_044239185.1. Classification (GTDB taxonomy): domain Bacteria; phylum Bacteroidota; class Bacteroidia; order Flavobacteriales; family Schleiferiaceae; genus CAMDTE01. The sequence goes on from JBIIBX010000004.1 coordinate 20,266, forward strand.
GCGGGAATCATCAACACCTTGGCCGGCAACGGTTCTGCCATCACGTTGAGCCTCCTGTTGGCCACCGGCATGGGCGGTCAGGCGGCCAATGCCACCAACCGGGTAGGCGTTCTGATGCAGACCATCGCGTCGGTTTTTGGGCTGCGCACGGGCCAGCGAAAAACCTACCTGCTCCACCAAGGCCGGCTCCTGTACCTGCCCACCGTGGCCGTCGGCTCTGCCCTGGGCGCGTGGTTTTCCCTCCAACTCCCAGATGCCGCCATGGAGTCCGTTATTGGAGCCGTCATGCTGGGATTGATGTTGACTTTGGCCATCAACCCCAAGCGCTGGAAACGCGCGTCGTCCACCCTTCGGCCCACCTCCCCCTGGATGCGCCACCTGCTCTTCTTGGGGGTTGGATTCTACGGCGGCTTTGTCCAAATGGGCATTGGCCTCTTCTTGTTGGCCGCCTTGGTCCTTTTGGAACACTGGAGCTTGCGGGACGCCAACGCCATCAAACTGCTTTTGGCCTTGGTGGTGGTCATCCCCGCCTTTGCCTTGTTCTTTTGGCTGGGGGAAATCCACTGGATAGAAGGAGGCTTGCTGGCTTTGGGCAGTGCCTCCGGCGCCACCCTGGCCTCGCGGTACCTGGTTCGGGACCCCCGCTGGGAACCCTGGGTACGGGCCACGCTCGTCGTGGCCTTGGGGGTTGGTGCATGGCGCACCCTCTCTCCGTACCTTTGGTAGGGAAACCGGAGACCCCTCTCCCCGCCTTCTAACGCTTCGACTAACCCCCACCGACTAACCCCTTTGCCCGCATGAACGTCTTGTCTTTGGAATGGATTGCCTTGTTACTGGCCCTGGGCGTTTGGGGGGGAGCTGCTCTGGTGGAATGGAGTTTCAAAACCTTTACCCCTTCGGCCAAACTGCTTTTGGCCTTCTCGGGCGCCTTCCTTTTTAGCACCACCGTATTCGTTTGGCTTCCCGAAGTGTTTTCCGACGCCGGTCACGGCCACAGCCACAGCCACTCGGCCGCTGAAACAGGATCCACGGCCCTTGCAGCAGGTACCTGGGTGATGGTGGGATTTCTTGTTCAGTACCTTCTGGACTTTGCCACCCGCGGCCTGGAACACGGACACGTGCACCACGGCGGCAGCCCCTGGGGGGCTTTGCTGGGATTGGTCGTCCACTCCACCTTGGAAGGATTGCCCCTGGCAGGAATGGACCCGGACCAACGGCTGGCCTTTGGCACCGCAATCGCCTTGCACAACCTTCCCGTGAGCATGGTGGTAGCCCTCTGGCTGCGGGAAAGCGGAATGACCTTCCGGCTGCGGTGGACCGCCTTGTCGGTTTTTGCCCTGTCCACCCCCGTGGGCGTGCTGCTGGGGTCCTTGCTCAACGCTCCCGACGCCCCTTACCACACCGCTTCTATGGGCCTTGTGGCCGGTATCTTCCTGCATGTATCCACCACCATTCTGTTTGAAAACCAGAAAGACCACAAGTTCAATGCCGAAAAATTGGCGGTGGTCCTGCTGGGCACGGCCTTGGCCTGGGCCAGCCAGATGGTGCTCAACCCTGGATAATACAGCTTACTAAGGGATTTCAGTGGCAACCGAAGCCATTCGGGTAGCTGGCCGCATTCCTCCCATAGCCTCGGCCTTTGGGCCATTGATTTAACCTATAGAACGACGGAGATACGCGCGGACTCCCGTACCTTTGTACCCATCAACTTAAAACAAACAACCATGAGTGTTTTGGTAGGCAAGCAAGCCCCTGATTTTAACGCCAAAGCCGTAATCAACGGCGAGGAAATCGTAGACAACTTCACCTTGACCCAGTTCCGCGGAAAGTACGTGGTCCTGTTCTTTTACCCCAAGGATTTCACTTTTGTGTGCCCTACAGAACTGCACGCCTTCCAAGCCAAGAAGGCCGAGTTTGAGGCCAAAAACGTTCAGCTGATCGCCGTTTCTACAGACACCGAGCAGTCCCACTGGGGCTGGTTGCAGCTGGCTAAAAAAGACGGCGGCATTGAAGGCGTTACCTACCCCATCGTAGCAGACACCAACAAGACCATCAGCCACAACTACGACGTTTTGGCCGGCACGTGGGGCTACGACGAGGACGAATTGGTTGCCGAAGGCGAATTGGTAGCGTACCGCGGCCTGTTCTTGATCGACCGCGAAGGCAAAGTGCGCCACCAGCTGGTGAACGACATGCCTTTGGGCCGCAATGTTGACGAAGCCCTGCGCATGATTGACGCCCTCCAGCATTTGGAGAAGCACGGCGAAGTATGCCCCGCCAACTGGACCCCCGGTCAAGACGCCATGAAGGCCACCCACACCGGAGTAGCCGACTACCTTACCGGTCACTGATCTTTTTTCGCTCACACACACACAAACCCAAAAGGGGCGCCTCTGCGAGGCGCCCCTTTTCTTTTGCCTTTGGGTTCGGATTTGCCCCGGGGCAACCTCGGCGGGGCAGTCCCCGCGGAGGATCCTTACTTCGGTTTGCGGAACGCACTGCCCGCAGGCAGCTGGTCTACGGCCCAGAGGTAAGCGGCCGGGAAGCGTTGGCGCCAAGCCGCCTCGTTGTGTTCGGCTTGGGGATCCACCACCCAGGAATAGTCCCGGCCTTGCACCCGGCCCGACTTCCGCAGTCCTTTGAGCATGCGGTCAATTCCTGGCTGCAGTTCGGATTCCAGTCCTACTCCTCCGTTGTCCAGGTACACCGGGCGGGGCCACGGACGTCCGGCCTTTTCCCAGTCGGTGAGTACATCCACCACCAGGCCGTTGCCGGTTTTCACCCGGACGGCCGGAGAGAAGGCCAGGGCGGCGCCAAAAACCTCCGGACGGTAGGTCGCCAGGTAGAACGAGGAGGCTCCGCCCATGGAGGAACCGGCAATAAGGGTATTTTCTGGCCCGGTAAGCGTTCGGTAGGTCGAATTGATGGTAGGCAGGACGGTCTCTAGAAAATACGCCCGGTAGGCGTCTCCGTCGGGGGTGTTGCTGTATTCCCGGCGACGGAGCTGGCCGTCGGTGGAGCAAAAAACGCCGACGGCAATGACCGGAGGCATGCCTTCTTTGCGAATCAGGGAGTCCAAGGCCTCGTCGATGGCCCAGTCCACGCCGCCGGAGGCGGTGTGGGGATTGAAAACGTTTTGGCCGTCGTGCATGTAAAGGACGGGGAAGCGACGGGTGCGGTCCTGGAAATACTGGGGAGGCAGCCATACGACCACGTCGCGGGAGGTTACGCGTTTGGCGGGGTCTGGGACAGCAATTAGGGTGTGCATTTCGCCGGTGATTTGGCCGTCCACGTCGTACTGCGCGGGTCCAAAATCCACAATGCGGTGAACGGTATCCCGGCCGCGCTGGCCCTGGAGGTCCCGCCACGGCTTGGCACCGGCTATTCGGGCCTCTGCGTCCCACGAACCCAAGGTGAATTTGTACGAAAACCCTTTGGGAAGGTCCTTGGCCGCCACCGTCCACAGGGTATCGTTTACCCGCTTCATGGGCACCTTGTTGGGCTTCCACCCGCCCAAGGACTCCGGACCTCCGGCAACGAAAACGGTGTCGGTGGATGTCAAACGAAGAGAAGTCACCACCGAAATGTGGGTGACTTGGGAAGGCTTTAAAAAAGGAGCGCAGGCCGATGTGCAGGCCACCAACGCTCCCAAAAGCAAGCGGTGGGCCATGCTGGTGGGGGTTATCCTATGCTGTTCCGGACGCGCAAACCAAAAGCGCGCAGGGCATCCCGCTCGTCTTGGCCGGCCGCTTTGGCCCGAACGACGTCCAATGCCCCTAAGATATGGGTATATTGCTCGCCTTCGTCCACGCCCTCCACGTCAAACGGAAGGGGTTCGCCCTCGAGCAAGGCCGCTTCTGCCGCCAGCAAATCCGTCTCGCTGTGGAGGGCCGCTAAGTTTCTAATGACTGGAAGCTTCATGGAATCAGCGGATTTGGTCGATCATTTCGCGCACCACTTCTTCCTTGGAGGTAGCGACACCTGCCACCAGCTTGCCGTCCTTAAATACCGCAAAAAAGGGCAGGTTGTCAATGGAAGCCAAGGAGCGGGCCGCGGGGTTTTCTTCGGCATTCACGTCGGCAAAAGAAATGCCCGCATTGATCTCCTCTTCGGACATCCGCCGAAACTTGGGAGAAAAAAGCTTGCACGAGCCGCACCAGTCGGCGTAAAACTTAACGACGGTTGGGGTGCCTGAGGCGATGTGGGCACCGAAGTCGGCATCGGTAAAAACAGTAACAGCCATGGAATGGATATTTTTAAAGAAGTACAAATTTACGGCAGTTCCCAGCGGGATTCCATTGAAAAAATCAATGGCTCATAGCCCCTCAACGACGGGCCCCGGCCTCCCAATCGGCCTTAAATGCCGTGTGGTAGACGTCCCGAACGATGCCGTCTGCTACCCCGATTTTGGGTACGTAAATCCACCGGCAGCCGGCTCGGCGCATGGCGCGCTGGTAGATTTCCAAGGCCGGCACCAAGACATCTGCCCGGTCCACGTTCAGGCCCAACTCCAAAACCAATTGGTCCTGGGTAAGACCCGACAACGCCTTGATTTGCTGGGTGAGATAGATGGAAGAAAGAGGCTCTCCGCCTTGGCGACCGCTGAGTTTGTACAACTTGTTGATGTTTCCGCCCGAACCAATGGCGGCCAAGGGGCCCAGTTCGGGATGGGCATGGCGGTCTATCCAGGCATCCATGCGTTCCCAGGTGCCCTCCGGAATGCCCTGCGCCATGCGGCGAACGGTTCCCAAAGGCAGGGAGATGGAATCGATGGCACGACCGTCGGCAAACAAGGTCAGTTCGGTCGATCCCCCGCCCACGTCAATGAACAAGAAACGGGATTCGTCGGGCTGAATTTTGTCAAAGAGTTTGCTGGAAAAAACAAGACGCGCTTCTTCTTGGCCGTCAATAACTTCCACGTCGATGCCGGTTTCCGTGCGGATGGTTTCAATCCACGCAGCGCTGTTGGTGGCTTCCCGCATGGCCGACGTTGCGCAGGCCCGAAATCCTTCCACGCCGTGCACCTGAAAAATGTGGGAATAGGCTTTTAGACCGTGGAGGAGACGATCCCCTGTTTCGTCGGAAATGCTACCGGTGGCAAACACATCGGCCCCCAGCCGCACAGGGAGTCGGGTCATGGAGGCTTTTTTGTAGTGGGTGTAGGTTTCGGTCGGGATGACATTTACGACCAAACAGCGGATGGAATTGGACCCCAAGTCTATCGCTCCGAGCTTGAGGAAATTCATGGATTTTGGCCTTTTTTCAATTGGTTTTGCACGTAATCGCGGAGCGCCATTTGCCCGCGAACCCGAGGACCAACCGTCTTGCGGTAAACACTTTCCACGTTCTCGCCGTGCAACCGGGCCTTGACGTTGTCTTTCCACAGAATTTCCATGTGGTCGCGGATCTCCCGTTGGACGGCCGGGCTGTAAATGGGCACCCCAACTTCCACCCGGTAATCCAAGTTCCGGGTCATCAGGTCGAAGGAAGCCAAATAGCATTCCGGATCTCCGTCGTTTTCAAACCAATACACCCGGCTGTGTTCCAAGTAGCGGTCCACAATGCTGATGGCCTCGATGTTCTCGGACATTCCTTTTACTCCCGGAATCAAACAGCAAATGCCGCGGACAATCAACCGAATCTTCACCCCAGCCTGGCTGGCTTCGTAGAGTTTTTCGCAAAAATCGTACGACGAAAGGCTGTTGAATTTGAAAAACAAGGAGGCCGACTTGCCCGCCTTGGCGTGTTTGATCTCGCGGTCAATGCGTTGCTCAATGCCCTTGCGGGTAAACTGGGGAGACACCAGCAAGTGCTTGAATTTCCGAACGGTATAAGGTGCCAAAACAAAATCAAATACATCCGCCACTTCCTTGGTGATCCGCTTGTCTGCGGTCATCACGTGGTAGTCGGTGTAGAATCGGGCGGTTCCTTCGTGGAAATTTCCCGTTCCGACAACCGCAAAGCGCTCCAATTTGTCTGCACCCACCCTGCGCTCAACCAAGACGACCTTGGAATGCACCTTGAGACCCGGAACGCCTGAAAGCACTTCAATGCCTTCTTGGCGCATTTTCTCCGTGTAGTGGATGTTGTTTTCCTCGTCAAAGCGGGCTTGCAGCTCAATAATTACGCGTACTTTTTTGCCGTTTTTGGCGGCATTGATCAGCGCAGAAACTACCCGGGATTGGTCGGCCAAGCGGTACAGGGTCATGGCAATGCGTGTGACCGCTGGGTCCATGGCCGCTTCCCGCAAGAAACGGATGATGTAAGAGAAATTGTGGTAGGGCGAAAAAATCAATACGTCTTTTTGGCGCACCACATTCAAAATGGACCGGTCCAAATTCAAATCGGGATGGGCCAACGGTTCCAAGCGCGGATGCTCCAATTCCGGACCGCCCACGTTGGGGAATTTAATCAAGTCCTTTTTGTTGTGGTACCGGCCGCCCGGCAACAAACTGTCAATGGCTTCAATGCGCAGTTTCTGGCTGAGGTAGTCCAAAAACTCCGGGTCGATTTCGCGGTCGTACACCAACCGAACCGGGTCTCCCACTTCGCGAAAAGCCAGTCCTTGTTGGACTTTTTCCAAGGTCGTTTTGGAGATGTCGTTGTCCAGGTCCAATTCCGCATCCCGCGTGATTTTAACGGTATGGGCTTCAATGCGTTCCGACGGAAATATAAAATACGCGTACTGCAGGTTGTAGCGAATAACGTCGTCCAAATACATCAAATACTGGCGGCCGTACTTGGGCAGCACCACAAATCGGCCAATCAGGTCCGACGGCAATTCGATGAGTGAGTAAATGGGGGTGGTCACCTCGCCCTTGGGAACCAAACGAATCGCGAGGTAAATGGACTTGTCCTTGAGTTCCGGAAAGGGCTTGTGGTCTTGCGGCAAAACCACGAAAACCGACGGGCTCACCTTGTCGATGTAAAACTTGCGCACAAAGTCCTTCTGGCCCTGGGTGAGGTGGGTCTCGTCGATAATGGAAATCCCCTGGGCCTCCAATTCGACCATGAGGTCTTTGTAAATGGCTTCGCTCCGGGCTTGCTGCTGGGCCACAACGGCATTGATGGCGAGCATGAGCGGTTCCGGTTCCCAACCGCCCAGTTGTTCCTTGGCTTTTTTGACGGAAAGACGGCTCAAACGCTGAATGCTGGCATACCGCACCCGAAAAAACTCGTCCAGGTTGTTGGAAAAAATGCCCAAGAACCGGATGCGCTCAATCAAAGGAACACTCTGGTCTTCCGCTTCTTGCAGCACCCGACCATTGAAACGCAGCCAGCTTAAATCTCGGTTGACATAGCGGTATTCGGTCATAGGACGAAGGTCGGAATCCAGCGCCAATGGCGGGTTAACCGTTTGTTAATTTGACCCGATTCCAGTACGCATCCCAGGCAGCTAAATCCAGCTCCGAAGGCGATTTTCCGTCTTCTGCGGCCAAGCGCTCCATGGCTTCAAAACGGGCTTGAAATTTGGCATTGGCCCGGGACAAGGCCAGGTCGGGATCTACCCCGGCATGGCGGGCGTAATTAACCCAGGTAAAAAGGACGTCGCCCAGTTCGGATTCCATGGCGGCTGCATCGTTGGCGGCTTCTGCCTCTTTGAACTCGGCCACCTCTTCTTCCACCTTGGCCCACACATCGGCTTTGTTGGGCCAGTCGAACCCGACGCCGCGTACTTTGTCTTGCAGGCGGTTGGCTTTGATCAGCGCCGGCAAGGAGGAAGGAACGCCTTCCAAAACCGACTTTTTGCCTTCTTTGAGTTTGATGGCCTCCCAGTTGGCTTTTACGGCATCCGCGTCATTCGCCTCAACGTCCCCGTAGATGTGGGGATGCCGGTGGATTAGTTTGGCTACAATGCCTTCGAGCACGTCGACCACATCAAAAGCGCCCACTTCGGATCCCAATTTGGCATAAAAAACCAGGTGCAAGAACAAGTCTCCGAGTTCTTTCTTGGTTTCCGTCAAATCCCCGGTGGCCAGTGCATCGGCCAACTCGTAGGTTTCCTCGACGGTCAAATGCCGCAACGACTCAAACGTCTGTTCCCGGTCCCACGGGCATTTCTCCCGGAGGTCGTTCATTACATCCAGGAGGCGCCCAAAGGCGACAAGGGCTTCGGCGCGTCTTTCGCTCATTCTGCGGAGTCGGACGGCGTTTCAGACGTCTCCGTGCTTGCCTCGGTTGTTTCTTCTGCCGCGGGAGCAGCCTTCTTCTTGGCCGCCTTAGCCGGTTTTGCAGAAACCTCGTCGGCAGCGGCGGCGGGTTCTTCGGTAAAGAATCCGTGATCCACCAAGGTATTGAACCAGGTTACGACTTTGCGCATGTCCGAAGCGTACACCCGGTCCACGTCAAAATCAGGCACGTGCTTCGCAAAAAAAGCATGCACGGCAGCCGGATCTTGCTTGGGATGGGGACCGTGTTGCCCTTCCGTGGCCGTGGCCATGGATTCAAAAATCTCCTTGAGCGGGCGCTCGCCGGCGTCGGTGTAAATGGCAATTTCACCCAAGGCACTCACCTGCTGCTGGGCCGCAATGGACGTCCGTTTTTGGTCGGACAAATTTTCCACAACGATTCCGGTACGCGTTTGCGCAATCAATTGGTACAACCCGGGCTTGCCTGCAATGGCCAAAACG
>JBIIBX010000099.1:0-5916 GCA_044239185.1 Schleiferiaceae bacterium
CCGTAGCCCTGGATGACGGTGATGTTGTTCTTTTTCATCAAAAACTGGACGCCTTTGCTCATTCCACCGGCCACGTCGCGGCTGCGCTGGATGACCTTGCCAAAGTCGTGCGAGGCTTCTTTGACTTGGATGCCGTAATCGGCCGCGTGTTGGATGTACTCAAATACTTGGGCGCTTTTGATCAACGCCTTGGTGGGAATGCAGCCCCAGTTCAAACATACGCCGCCCAGGCTTTCTTTTTCTACGATGGCTGTTTTCAAGCCGAGTTGGCTGGCACGGATGGCCGCTACATAACCGCCGGGGCCGGATCCAAGAACGATGAGGTCAAATTCCATGGTCGATTTGAGGTAAGTGGATAATTAGAAAGAGGGCCAACAGCCCCGTTACTGTGCAGACAAAGGTACGGCAGCCACCGCGGAAATTTCCACGCGGGCACCCCGCGGCAGTCCCGCCACGGCCACAGTCTCCCGGGCCGGGGGGTTCTCGGTGAAATAATCGGCGTACAGGGCATTGACCAAGGCAAAGTCGGCCATGTCGAGCAGGAAAACCGTGCACTTGAGCACGTCTTGCGGTCCGCAGCCAGCGGCCTCCAGTACGGCGTTTAGGTTGCGCAGTACCCGCCGGACTTCGTGCTCCAAAGAGGCGTTGTCCAACTGACCCGTGGCGGGGTCCAAGGCAATTTGGCCGGAAACATATACGGTGCTTCCCCAGGCAACGGCTTGGGAATACGGGCCAATGGCGGCGGGGGCCTGGTCGGTGTGCAGAATGCGCTTCATCCTACGAAGGTAATTCACGGTGCGGTACCTTCGCAGCATGCGGGTGCTGCTGGACAACTACGACTCTTTTACCTACAATTTGGCGGACGCCCTGTGGGAAATCGATCCGACGTGGACGGTGGTTCGAAACGACGACCCCCGTGCCTTGGACTGGGTGCGCCAAGCCGACGCCTTGGTGGTCTCCCCCGGTCCCGGTCTTCCGGAAACGTCGGGGGTTTTGCTGGAGGCCTTGTCCGATGCGGACGGCCGAATTCCGGTTTTGGGGATTTGCTTGGGCATGCAGGCGCTGGCCGTGGCCCAAGGCGGCACGCTCCGCAGGTTGGAGGCTCCCCGGCACGGCATTCCCGGCGAAATAGAACGGATGGAACCGTCGCGCTGGCTCCCGGCTGGGGGCTGGCCCGGCTCGGTGGGGCTCTACCACAGCTGGGCCGTGGACTCTCTCCCAAAAAATTCCCCGTGGAAACTCACGGCCTGGGACCGCGAGGACGTTCCGATGGCGATGGAAAGAACCGACGGATTGGGCGTGGCGGTGCAATTTCATCCCGAAAGCGTTCTGACTCCCTACGGCCGCACTTGGATCCAAAACTGGGTGCGCACCGGTGCTTCTCGACGCGTTTAAAGCGGGTACGCAGCGTTTTTTACCGGTTTTTTGGGCAGAAAAGTGCCGCCCGGATCAAAAAAACCGTGCGGCAAAAATCAAAAATCTCCGCGGCCTCGGCGGCGATCCACCTTCAAGTCTTTGAGCAACGGGGCCTTCACGCCCAATCCGATGCTGTAGGACCGGGCGTAGCCCATGGGAACCCAGCGAATGCGCATTTCCCAGCAGTGGATTTGCCGGTACAGGTCCACGGTGGTGAAGGTGAGGGAGCGGGCCATCAGGTCGTAGCCCGAGGATACCCCAATCCGCCAATTGGCGGTGGGCTCCAGCGAGGCATCGAGGCGAATGGATTGCTTGTAGGGCGAGCCGCTGGCGGCCGTGGCAGGGTCGTAGCGCAGGGAATACCCCCCAGACAAGCTCCACGTGGCCCGAATGGGCTGCAAAGACAAGGGCCCGTAAGGATCCGCGTAGAGGTCTTGCTCCAGGCCGTTTTCCCCAACGGCTACCGTGGGGCGGCCTTGCGAAGAACCGCCCGAAATCCGAAAATCGGCACTCAACTGCTGCACCAACGGCCGCACCACCACCCCGTTGACCTGCCACGCCGAGGCCAATACCCGGGTGCCGGAGGAATCCAGGCCGTACGGGTCAAACTGGCCTTGGTACACCAGGCGCAGTCCGCCTTTGAACAAGGAGGTGGAGGCCCGAGCGCCCAGGTTGGACCACGCAAAAGGCCCCGACGCCGGGTTGTACCCCATGTCCACGGTGGCGTCTTCCAACAAGGCAAATTTCTTGGGTTCCAGGGTGTCCTTGCGGCGCGCCTTGGCTTCCACCACGTTGCGGATACGGAACTGAACGCCACTCCCCCCGCCCACCGAGGGGGCTCCGTACAAGTACTGCGCCCCGGTAAAGCGGCTTTTGTACGCCAAGGTTCCGGCGGTGTCGGTTTGAACTTGCTGAAAAGCACCCCAGTCCGCGGACGTAAAGGTGGGGGCCATTCGGCCGGACACCGTGGGGTAAATAACATGCCGCACGGCGGTTAAGGGCCCGCGCTTCATGCGGTACATACCGTACAAGGTAGTAGAAAGTGTCGCCTGGGCGCCGTAGTCCCGCACAGCAAAAAACCCGCGGGCGGTATCCACTTGGATCTCGTTTTGAACCGAGTCGTACGAATAGGTCAGCCGCGACGGGTACCACCGTTCGTTGTAGGTGGCCGACGGACTGAAGGTGATGAACCGGAAAAGCTTCGCATTTGTCGAGAACGACAGGGCATGGGATGCGCCCATTTTGATGCGGTCCTGGGCCAAAATCTGGGTGGGGTCTTGGAATTCGGACAACAATCCGTTCCATTCGTTCCTCGCATTGAGTCCGTACTGCAGACCAAAGTCTTGCAACCACGCCGGTGCGCGAGACCCCGACCGACGAAACGGCTGGATGCGCATCATGGCAAAATTGATTTCCGGCGCATTCAAGGTCATGGTGCCTTTTTGGTTGTTCTGGCGGTGCCGCAGGGCTGCAGACAGGGAAAAGGGCGTGCCCGACCACGTCTTGGTGCCGGAAATGGAGGACGACAGGTCGTTTTTCAGGAACTGGTTGGGGTCGGTGGTGGCGTTTTTGAAAAACGAGCCGCTGGCCAGGTCGACCTTGGCCGAAAACCGAAATCCCGGGCGGGCTTTGGGGTCTTGGTTGTGGGTCCACCCCACCCGAAAATCGGTGCTGTTCTGGTACGACGACGTGCCGGCAAAACGGGGGTCGCCAAAGCGGATGCGGTTGACGTTGAAAGTGAAATTGCCGGTGTACTTGTAGCGAACGCGGTAACTGGTGGCCGTTTGCACCGCCCAAGACCCCTGGCTGTAAAGATCCGCGGTCACCCGGCTGTCCAGGTAGTCGTTGAACACAAAATAATACCCCAAACCGGTCAGACCCAGTCCCCACTCGCGTCGGTCGGCAAAATTGGGCAAGAGAAATCCAGAGGCCCGCTTTTCGGCCATGGGAAAGTACGCAAAGGGCAGGGCCAGGGGCGTCGGTATGCCCGCAATTTCCAAGTAGGCCGGCCCGGTTACAATCCGTTTTCCAACGTCCAGCTTGGCTTTTTGGGTCACAATGGCAAAATGGGGAACTTCGTGGTTGCAGGTGCTGAAGGTGTTGTTGGCCAAGAAATAACTGCTGTCCGAAATCATTTTCGCCTTCCCGCCTTGCAAATAGCCCCCGCCTTCCTGGGTGGCGGCGCTTTTGATCCAGCCCTTGCCCGAAGCCAGGTTGTAGCGGATGGTGTCCGCGTACAAGGTGCGGGTTCCTTCTTTAAAAACGGGGAACTGCCGGGTTTTTCCGGCGGAGTCGGGCAGGCCAAAAGCGGTTAAGAGGTTGTTTTTGAAGTCAATGAGAATAACCCCAGCGCGCAATTCCAACCCCGAGTAGTTCACCCAAGCACCGTCGGTCAGTTCCACGGTACGGTTTTTGGGATCCATCTGTGTCTGGCCGCGGTCCGACTCTGTCCCCCACTCCACCGGGCCCGCGAGTTTGGCCCCGGTATTCTGGGCCCAACCGGCAGAAGAAATCGCCCACAATCCGAGCAAAAGCGTTATTTTTGTAGAAAACCGCATGAACCGTCAAAAGTACCAAAAATGAAAGGCTCTGTTCGCACCCTGGCAGGATTGGTGCTTGCCTTTTTTGTCCCGCTCTCCGGGTTTGGCCCAGCGGGCACCCCGGACAACCAGGTAGACAAGGTAATCATTGATGCCGGGCACGGGGGAAAAGACCCGGGGAACCTGGGTACCGGGCGGTATGCCAAAAAAGAAAAAGACGTGGCCCTGTTGGTGGCCAAGAAGGTGGCCGAACTCATCCAGCAACGGTTGCCGGGAGTCGAAGTGGTACTGACGCGGTCCGACGACCGCTTTCTTGAATTGTACGAACGCACCGCCATTGCCAACCGGGAAAAAGGCGACCTCTTCATCTCCATCCACTGCGATGCGGCCGAAAACAATACCGCATACGGGTCCACCACGTACGTCATGGGAAAAAACCACGACGACGAAAACCAAGTGGCGCTTCGGGAGAATTCGGTTATTTTGATGGAAGAAAATTTCGAGGACAAGTACGAAGGCTTTGACCCCCGGAAACCCGAAACGTACATTGCCCTCACGCTGTACCAACGCGCTTTTCAAGCGCAAAGTATCCAGTTCGCCCAAACCGTGCAGGACGATTTTCGTACCGTGATCGGACGCAAGGACCGCGGGGTGCGCCAGCAACCGCTTTACGTAACCAGCCGCACCAGCATGCCTTCTGCCCTGATTGAGTTGGGCTTCACCACCAACAGCATGGAAGAGGATTTCCTGCTGAGTGCAGACGGACAAAAGACCATGGCCGAGGGCATCTACCGCGCTTTCTCCCAGTACAAGGCCCGCCGGGAAGGGGTACCTGTACCATCGCAATCGCTGATGGACAACCTCCTGCCCAAACCAAGCGAAACCCCTCCCACCCCGGACAAAACGCCGGCCCTCACCTTCCCCATCGGCTCCGCTGCGTCCGATTCCCAACCAACACCCCCCGTCCCTGCGGAAGGCCCCCAGGTGGCCCTAGCCGTTCACTTCCGGGTGCAGTTGGCCACTTCGGGAATTGCACGAAGCGAAACGGATCCCTCTTTTGCCGCCGTTAAACCGGTAGAGCGCAAACCCGACGGGAAATTGTACAAGTACTACTCCGTCTCCTTCCCCACCGAAGCCGAAGCCCTGGCGGCTCTGGCCAATGCCAAGAAAAACGGCTTCCCCGATGCGTTTTTGGTGGCCTTTCGCGGAGACCAAAAAATTCCGGTAGCCGAGGCGCGCGCTGCCGTCCAACCCCACTAACCGCCCCCTATGAAACTGAAAAACTCCAAAGAATTCCTCGCCGGCGCCACGGTGGTTGCAGCGGTGGCCGGTCTGTATTGGGGAATCGCCTTTCTCAAAGGCAACGACGTATTCAAGTCCGAGCGGGTTTTTTATGCCGTCTACAACAACGCCCAAGGCCTCATGGTGGCCAACCCCGTGCGCATCAATGGGTTTCAAGTAGGCCAAGTGGGGGACTTGTACTTTCACCCCGACTTAAGCGGCCGACTCGTTGCTAAAATTGTGGTAGGCAGCGATTACCCGTTCACCAAGAACACCGTGGCGCGGATCTCGTCCGACGGTCTGCTGGGCGAAAAAATGCTGGTACTGGTTTTGGGGAAAGACGGCCCCCTGGCGGAAAGTGGAGATACACTCCAAGCGGACTTCGAAGTTTCCCTGTCTGAAACCATCAACCAGGAAGTAGCACCCGTGAAACTCAAAGCGGAAAAGCTCATGGGATCTTTGGACACCGCCATCCAAGTGCTTACGGGCTTTTTGGACCCCAAAACCGAACGGGCTTTCCGTACGTCAGTAGTCAGTTTGGAAAAGAGCCTCCAAAACTTGGAAGGCATTACGCGAAACACCGACGGTATTTTGGCAGAAAACCGGGCCAAATTGGACCGCTTATTTACCCATTTGGATCAGCTGGGCAAAACCTTGGCAAGCAACCAAAAGGAGCTGG
>JBIIBX010000006.1:0-22498 GCA_044239185.1 Schleiferiaceae bacterium
CCAAACCCTGAACAACGTGGCCGCCATTACCGACACCGTGGCCTCGTCGAATCTTTCCAATACCTTGAAGCAACTGGAAACCACCAGCACGAACCTGGCCACCATCACGGACCGGATTTCGGCCGGAAAAGGCACCTTAGGCCTTCTGGTGCAAGACGACAAGCTCTACCACGACGTGGACAAGACCTTGTTGGCCTTGGAAAAACTGTTGACCGATTTGAAAGCCCGTCCGCGTCGCTATCTTGCGCCCTTCGGACAACGAAACGCTGAGGAATAACATGGGAATATCGACGCTCTTCTTTCTGGCCGTTACGGCATCGGCAGGTCTGGTTTTTGCCCGGAAGGTCCGCCGAATTCGCTCCACCATCAACCTGGGTCAGCCCCTGGACCGGAACGACCAACCCGCGCAGCGCTGGGCCACCATGGCCCGCGTGGCCCTTGGCCAAAGCAAAATGGGCGCCCGTCCGTGGGCCGCTGCCCTCCACATTCTGGTGTACGTGGGCTTTGTGCTCATCAACATCGAAGTGGTCGAAATGGTGGTAGACGGCATCCTGGGTACACACCGTTTTTTCAAGCCTTATTTGGGCGGACTGTACGATTTCTCGATGTCGGTATTTGAAGTGCTTGCGGCCCTGGTCTTGCTGGCCTGCGTTGCCTTTATTGTGCGTCGGGTGGCCATGCCCCTACCGCGTTTGCAGCACCCGGATTTGGCAGGCTTCCCCCAGAAGGACGCACACACCATTCTGGTCACGGAAATTGTTTTGATGGCGGCCTTGTTGACCATGAATGCCGCGGAAGCCGCCCTTCCTGGAGGGACCTCCTACGTCCTTTCCGGGATGTTCGTCGGGCTCTTTTCTTCCGCCTCGGAGTCCACCCTGCACGCCGTGGCCACCGGAGCGTGGTGGTTCCATTGGCTGGGCATTTTGGCTTTCTTGAATTACCTGCCCTATTCCAAGCACTTCCACATTGTGCTGGCCTTCCCCAACACCTTTTACAGCAAATTGACGCCCAAGGGCCAGCTGGACAACATGGCCAGCGTCACCCAAGAGGTCAAAGCCATGCTGGACCCCTCATTTGTTCCCGACACCCCGGCCGAGCCCGGTCGATTTGGCGCCAAAGACATCACGGACTTGCACTGGGTGAATTTGCTCAATGCCTACACCTGCACGGAATGCGGACGGTGCACCGACGAATGTCCGGCCAACAAAACCGGCAAGAAGCTCAGCCCCCGTCGGATCATGATGGCCACCCGGGACCGCATGGAAACCTACCGTCCGGACGACGGCCTGTCCCTCTTGGACCACGGCATTTCCCGGGAAGAACTGTGGGCCTGCACCACCTGCAACGCCTGCACCGAGGCCTGCCCCATTGGCATTGACCCCTTGGACATCATTGTCCAAATGCGCCGCTACATCGTGATGGAAGAATCCGGTGCACCGCACGGCTTGAATGCCATGATGACCAACTTGGAGAACAACGGGGCTCCCTGGCCGTTTGCGCAAGCAGACAAGGCGCAGTGGGCCTCTGAAATGAATGCATAATGGCTGACGCTCTGAAAATTAGAACCATGGCGGACTTCGCCGTCGCTGGAGAACAACCCGAAGTGGTGTTTTGGACCGGTTGCGCTGGCAGTTTTGACGACCGCGCCAAGAAAATCACCAAGGCGTTGGCCCGTCTGCTCAACAAGGCAGGGGTTTCCTTTGCCATTTTGGGGTCGGAGGAAGGATGCACGGGAGATCCCGCCAAGCGGGCCGGCAACGAGTTCCTGTTCCAGATGCAAGCGATGCAAAACATCGAGGTCCTCAACGCCTACGGCATTCGGTCTTTGGTTACGGCCTGCCCGCATTGCTTTAACACGTTGAAGAACGAATACCCCGCCTTGGGAGGCGACTATTCGGTCAAACACCACACACAATTCCTCCAAGAACTGCTCGCCTCCGGTCGCTTGAAAGTGGAAGGCGGCAAATTCGAAGGCAAGAAGATTGTGTACCACGACCCCTGCTACCTGGGCCGTGCCAACGGAGAATACGAAGCCCCGCGTGCGGTTTTGGCCGCGCTCGAAGGCGAAATGATGGAAATGAAGCGCAGCCGCAAAAACGGTTTGTGCTGCGGCGCCGGGGGTGCCCAAATGTTCAAAGAACCCGAAGCCGGAAACCGAGACATCAACGTTGAACGGACCGAGGAAGCCCTGGCACTCCAACCCGATATCATCGCAACAGGCTGTCCTTTCTGCAACACCATGCTTACCGACGGCACCAAGCATTTCCAAAAAGAAGGAACTGTAGAAGTGTTGGACATCGCTGAACTCATTGCCCGTGCCGACGACCTCGTTTAACGCACTCCCAGAGGACGCCCGCGTATGGGTGTATGCCGCAGACCGTTCCCTTACCCCGGACGAAGTCCACGCAGCCCAGCAGTACCTCGACGCCTTCGTCTCCGACTGGACCTCCCACGGAGACGCGCTTCGCGCCGCTGCCGCCGTCTTTGAGGACCGTTTTGTAACCCTCGGCTTGGACCTGCACCACGCCGGCGCATCCGGTTGCAGCATTGATAAATCCGTCCGCGCCATCCAAGCCTTGGAATCCGCTTTGCACTGCTCGCTGACCAACCGCCTTTTTGTTTGGGTGGAACAGGCCGGTGCCTGGCAAAAATGGACGCTTGGGCAGGTTAAAAAGTCCTGGTCTTCGGGGGAATGGCCTGCCGGAACCACCTTGGCAGACACTTCTGCGCAAACCAAGGACGTCTGGTTGCGGTCCATCCGGACCGCTCCGGAAAACAGCTGGCTCAGCCGCCTACCGGTTTAACTCCCTTTTTTCAAATAAATGGCGCACGCAGCGGCCACGGTTTGATCGGCCGGGAAGGTGAACGGCAGCTGGTGAACCGCATCCAGCGGTACCCAGGAAAATTGCTGGACGTCTTCGTGCCCTTCGGGGAGCGAGGTTCCCCACGGCACTACCGGAAGAGACGCACACCGGGCATCCGGCAGGGCCACGCGGTAGTAGTGCACCACAACGTCAACGGCACCGTCAAAGGCACTGGCTACGGGATGGGGCGAGGACCAGCGCCGCTCGCACACGGCTACTTCTGCCTGCAGTTCTTCGTCAAATTCGCGTTTTAGGGCTTCCGCCTGCGACTCCCCATGTTCCATGCCTCCGCCTGGGAATTTTATCAAGGGGCGGCCCCGAAAACGTTCGTGCGCCACCAACACAGCCCCTTTCCACTCCAGCAAACCGTACACGCGTTCCACCCAGCGGCGGCCCGGCCCCGGTGTCCATGCCCGCAGCATTTCCCTCTTTCCCGGTGGGCCTGGCCACCGCTGGGGATGCCAGCTGCTCTGAACCAAACTTCGGTGAACAGACGCTTTGGCGCAGTAAGAAACCCACAAGGCCCGGGGGGCCGCAAGGGCATGGAGCCCGTCCCACACCGCCCGGGTCCACAATTCCGGCTGGGAGGCGGGGGCAAAGGCGTCGTACAAAAACAAGCGGTACCGGATGGGGTCGGTTTGGGCCCTGTTTACCATCCAGGTTTGGAGCGATTCCGTTACGACGTGGACCCGGCCGTCGCTCCGGGCGCGGTCCAGCGCCTCCCGCAGGGAGGCGCCCTGGGGGTGAGAGCGCGAAAAAGCGTCCCAAAAAGTGGCAAAGTCGGCCTCGGACAAGGGGTGTGCATCCAAAGACACGCAGTGCCAAGCGGCTTCCGGGGCATGAACCGCCATCCAGTGCGCCACCAAGGCGGCGTTTAGCCCAGTTCCGAAGCCCATTTCAAATGCAAAAAACGGAGGCCCCTCCGAGGAAGGGATCTCCGTTTTGTAGTGGTTAAAAGCGGGTATCCAACCCGACTCCAAGAAAACATGCTGGCTCTCGCTCAGAGCTCCGCGTCGGCTGTGGTAGGGCACGCCGTGGATCTCCGAAACCCAGGTAAACGAATTATCCGCCGTTTCCAGCAGGGACATCGCCGGGCAGCTTCATTTTCTCAATGCGCGGGATGGGCCCTTGGCAGTGCTCTTGGTGGCACCCCACGCAGGTCTCAATCAAGGAATTGTAGGCGTCCCGCTTTTCGCTTTGGGGGGCCTTGGCTTCTACCAACCGAATGACCTCGTCCATGCGCACCAGGTATTCCGCAGACTTTTCGCGAAAAACGTCCCCAATTTCTTGGGGCTTGGTGGCCTGGGCACTTTGCATGTTGGCGTGGATTTCCCGCCAGTTCCGCAAAACGTCGGCATCCCATTCACCAGCAGCAAACTTGGCTTTTTGGGCTTCGTGGCCGGAGGCCATGGCTCGCATCAGCGCCGCCAACTCGCTGGCCTGGTACATATCTCCCGCCTCCGCCGCAGAAACCGCCTGGTCTTTTGCGTTTTGCTCACTGGGCGTGCATGCCCAAACCGCCGTTAAGAGCAGTCCGGCTGCCAGAACCCATCCGCGTAGCTTCACGAAACTCATTTTTTGGCGTCCGCCTCAATCGCTACCCCGTTGGCCATAAAGCTGTACTCCACGCGCGGCTCGGTGATGCTGTCGATGTGGGCCTGGGATTTTCCGGCATCTTGGGCCTTGTGCTTGAGCCAGTCTACGGTCAAGGTGTCTACCTTGACGTATCCGGATACCACTGCTTTCTTGCCGGTGGCGTCCATGGGAACAAAGAAACCGTAGTCTTTAAAGCGCACGGTGAGGTTTTGGCCGTTGCCCATGTCCAGGTCCATCCAGCAGCCTTTGGTCTGGCAGACCGCAGCTATGGGTGCCTCCAGGGTCGTTTCCAGGGAGTCGCTGGTCTTCAATGCGGTCAGCAAGGCCTCGGGAGCCAACGCTCCTTGGGTCTCAATGGTATCTCCGAAGTAGGCAAAGGAGCGGCTATCTACTGATTCGCCGGAAGGCTGGCAGGCCAAGGCGAACACCGTTGCCAAACCTGCAAAAAGAAACGATTTTTTCATGCCTCAAAGATACAAAAGAACCGCATGGAGTACCTTTGCATTTTACGGGGAGGCTCAGAACCCCATGTATGCACTAACCCAGGCACCATGAACATCCAACGCGCCGAGCAATCACGCATCGAATCCATTGATTTTCAAAACATTGGATTTGGTCAATACATATCCGACCACACCTTTGACGCGGTTTTCGCGGACAACCAATGGGGCGAGGGCCGCATCAAACCGTACGGGTCCATGCACCACGGACTCGGTTTGCACGCCTTGCACTACGGACAAGCTGTTTTTGAAGGCATGAAAGCCTACCGCCAAGCCGATGGCCACGTCGCCGTGTTTCGTCCCGATGCCAACTGGGCCCGGCTGAACCGCTCCGGATCGCGCTTGCTGATTCCCGAAGTCCCCCAGGCCCTCTTTATGGACGGACTGATGGAACTTCTTCGTTTGGACCAGGCGTGGGTGCCTTCCGGCGCTGAACAGAGCCTGTACATCCGGCCCTTCCTTTTTGGCTCGTCGGAATTCATCACCGCGCGTCCGTCGGAAGAATACACCTTTGCCATCCTGACCGGACCGGTGGGAGCGTACTACGCACAGCCCGTCAAAGTCAAAATCGAAGACCACTTCACCCGTGCCGCCTCCGGCGGTGTGGGCTACACCAAGGCCGCCGGCAACTACGGCGGTGCTTTTTACGCCTCTGCGCAAGCCCAAAAAGAAGGCTTTAACCAGGTGCTGTGGACCGACCACGTCGAACACTCCTACCTGGAGGAAGCCGGTACCATGAACGTCGCCTTTGTGCTGGACGGCACCCTGGTAACCCCTGCTCTTACCGACCGCATTCTGGCCGGAATCACCCGGGACTCCATTTTGACCCTGGCCCGCTCGTGGGGCATGCCTGTGGAAGAACGCAAGGTTTCCGTGCACGAACTGCAGGAACACGCCCAAAAAGGCACCCTGAACGAAGCATTCGGCATGGGAACCGCAGCGGTGGTTAGCCCCATCGACGGCATTGGGTACCAAGGCAAGATGCTGGACGTTCCCGCCCCCGCCGACGGATTTGCCCAGCGTGTGAAAAAAGCCCTGTCCGACATCCGCCACGGTCTTGCCGAAGACACCCACGGCTGGATGGTCCGTATTTGACCCGACGCTAAACTTTTGCCCGCGGGGTCGGTTTATTTTACAAACACCGTCACTCCCAGAAAAATGGCAATTCATTTGGTTACCGGGGCATCCGGCATGGTCGGAAAAGCCCTGATTCAACAGCTCAACGAATCTGGACACGAAGTACGCGTACTCACCACGCGTACCCCGTCGCGTCCGGAAAAAGGCATCTACGGCTGGAATCCCGATTTGGGGGAGATCGACCCTGCCGCGTTCCGCGGCGTTGACGTGGTTTACCACCTCGCCGGTGCTACCGTGTCCAAACCCTGGACCGCCCGGCACCGTGCCGCCATTCTGACCAGCCGGGAGTTGAGCACCGCACTTCTGCTTGCGGAATTGGGCAAACTCCCCCAAGAAGACCGACCAAAAACCATCGTTTGCGCCTCTGCCGTAGGAATTTACCCGGACCAGGCCTCAGGCACTCCCCTGCTGGACGAAAGCCATGCGCCCGGGACGGGATTCTTGGCCGATGTGGTCAAGTCCTGGGAAACGGCAACCGATGCCTTCCGAGGACTGGGCATGCGCACGGCCCAACTTCGGATTGGCGTTGTACTGGGGCACGGCGGCGCTTTGGAAGCCATGCTCCCCGTTTTTCGGATGGGCCTGGGATCTGCCCTGGGATCCGGAGAGCAGTGGATGCCCTGGATCCACGTGGACGACGTGGCCGCTGCCTTTGTCTATGCCGGGAAAACCGAGTCCATGGACGGCGTGTACAACACCGTTTCCCCCCACCCCGCTACCAACCGCGATTTTAGCGCCGCCCTGGCGCGCGCGCTGAAGCGTCCCTTTTGGTTGCCCTCCCCTCCGGCCTGGGTACTCCGGCTGGCTTTGGGCGATCGGTCCATTCTTCTGCTGGGAAGCACCCCGGCGTCGGCAAAAAAAATCCAAGAGGCGGGATTTGCTTTTCGTTACCCGGAATTGAATGCGGCCTTGCAAACACTTTTCCGCTAAACCTGCGATCAAAAGCCGGAATTCCCGAGAGGTTTTATTTGTGTAGGCACCAAAAAAGAGCGGGCCATCTCGGTTGAGATGGCCCGCTTTGGATTTGGAGCAACTCCCCTGCACGCAGCAAGAGCCGTCGGAAATCAAGTTTACTTGGTACGCTTGGCTTTCAATTCAAAAGACAAGGCAATCTCGTCGTTGATAAGTTGGTCTTTGGCCAAACCGACAATGCCGGAAGAGGCAAAGGATACGCCCCACTGCTTGCGGTCGATTTTGAACTCGGGAGCCGTCAAGGTGGCTGCAGAATCCGTTACGGTAACGGTGGCGGGGAACGAAATGCCTACTGCGCTGTCCTTGATGGTCAGGTTGCCGTAAACGGTGCCCATTTCGTACTTGGTTACGGCAAAAGAAGCCGTCGGGAACGTTGCTGCATCAAAGAAGTCTGCACTTGTCAAGTGGCCTACCAACTTGTCTTTGTAGGCTTGCTCCATGGCTGCGTCGGTGCACAGGATGGAAGCCATGTCGAATACAAAGGTTCCAGAAGCCAATTGGTTGGCGGTATCCAAGGTGAATTCGCCCGAAACCAACGCCACGGTTCCTCCGTGTCCGTAGTCTTTCACAAAAGGCTTGTCGCCTTTCCAGTTGAGGACGGCCGTTGAATCAACGGTGTAAACCGCTTCGGCAGCTTCGGCTACGTCACCGGCTTCGTTTGCGCTGTTGTTGCAGGCAGCTCCCAGTACGCCCACAAGGGCTAGGACCATCCAAGGCATTTTTTTCATGGTGTTTGATTTAAGGTTTGAGGGGCAAAGGTACGGTAATTTTCTTATTAATGTTGGAACATTGAAAAAAGACACAACCACAGAGCCGCTCCAATATTTAATATCATTTTACTATCATTTGTATTTTATATCGTTATTAATATGATATTTGTGCTTTGTTCGTTGTATGCACCCACCTTTGCCTCCATCCACCGATGCTTTATTCTCGGAAACCTACCGCATGCCGGGTTGGGTGACGGTGTTGTTGGGCATCTCCTACTGCACGGTCAGTTTGATTGTGTGGGGGACCTCCGGGGCAGACATTCTCCAATGGTTCCAAGGCCTGCCCTCCAACGAGGGTTCTACCGCCTTCTGGGCGTGGTGCGGAGTTACCGCCCTGGAGGGGTTTCTCCTTTTTGGCCTCCTGCGGGCATCCTTCGCGTGGACTGTTTCGGACGAAGGCGTGCAATTCCGGTTTGGGATTTGGAGGAACCGCCGTGTTCCGTGGCCTGCACTCAAGCAGGTGGAAGTGATTCACTTGGACCCTTGGGATGCCGGAGGGTACGGCATTAAATTCGGGCCCCACGGTTGGACCTACGCCTTCTTTGAAGGAACAGGAATTCGGCTCGACTTTGTGAACCCTAAAAAGAAATCGGTTTGTTTTGCCTTTTTGGACCCCCATTTGGGCAAACAGGCATTGGAAATGGTCCAAAAGCACGTTCCGGTGTCGGATCCCCGCAACCGGTTGCTCCCGTCGGCCTCAACCCCTATTGCGCCATGAGTACCAGCCCCAAAAAGCCCTTTGTGGTTCGGCTGGACCCCTCCACGCTCGAAGCCTATTCCCAGTGGGCAAACGAGGAATTCCGGAGCGTAAACGGCCAAATGGAATACATTCTTACCCAGGCCCTGCGCCTGAACAAACCGTCCTTGACTAACCCCTCAATCGAACGACCCCATGGTTCTGAAGAAAACCCTGTGGGCCTTCCTGTCGCTGATCTTCCTGACGGCGTTGGCCCTGTTTAATGTTCACCTGTAAAGCTGGATTTAACCAGCGTTGCATACCGCCCGTCTAGCGCAATCAGCTCTTCGTGGGTACCGCATTCGGCCAAAACCCCGTCGGCAATGACGGCGATGCGGTCGGCGTGCGAAATGGTGGCCAACCGGTGGGCCACCACAATGGAGGTACGCCCTTTGGTCAAGGTTTCGGTCGCCTTTTGGACCCACCGCTCCGTTTCGGAGTCGATGTTGCTGGTTGCCTCGTCCAACACCAGGACGGGTGGGTCCAGCAAGAAGGCCCGCAAGAAGGACAGCAACTGGCGTTGCCCTGTGCTGAGGGTGCTTCCCCGTTCTTGGACTTGAAAATCCAATCCGCCTGGGAGGGTGCGCAAAAAGTCCGCCAAGCCCATGGCCTCTGCAGCGCTCCAAATGCGTTCGTCGTCCATCGGTTCAAACAGCGTTACATTGTCTCGGACCGTTCCAGAAAAAAGGAAAACGTCTTGCATGACCAACGCTGCCTGGGAACGCAGCGCAAGTTTGTCCCAGGATTCCAAAGGGACTCCGTCGATCACAACCTGGCCGGACTGGGGCAAATAATGGCCCAAAAGCAAGCCAATCAAGGTACTTTTCCCTGCCCCCGTTGGGCCAACTACCGCCAGGGTTTCCCCTTCCGCGATTTGCAGGTTGAACCCTTTTAAAACGGGCTCTTCCGGCCGGTAACCAAAGACAACATTCTGAAATTCAACAACTCCCCGGAGCGGACCAACGTAGGTCCCGTTTTGCTCCACTTCGTCGGTGGCGTGGATGAGTTTTAAGACGCGCTCGGAGGCGACCATTCCCATTTGCAGGGTATTGAACCGGTCGGCCAATTGGCGCAAGGGGCGGTACAACATATTGATAAACAGAATCATGGCCGTTAAGTCACCCACCGTGACGCCGGCTTGGGCTGCGGCTTTGTATCCCCCGTACCAAACGGCCAAACCGATGCTCACCGCACTCAGCAACTCAATGATGGGCAAAAACAAGCTGAAGGACCAGATGCTCCTTATGTTGGCATCGCGGTGCTTGGCGTTGATGGCCTCAAACCGGGCAGATTCCGCCGCTTCCCGCCCAAAAAGATGGACCAAGGCCATGCCGGTGATGCGCTCTTGCACGAAGGCGTTGAGCGCGGCAACTTGGTTCCGGACGTCGGTAAAGCTCTCTTTGATGGAACGTTGGAACCAGCGGGTAGCAACAAACAAAATCGGAATGACGCTCAGCGAAATAACCACCAAGGTGGGGTCAAAGGCCCAAAACAGGGCCGCCAACAAGACGGCTATTTTGAAGAAGTCCCCAAAAATTACCAAGAGGCCTTCCGAAAAAATATCGGCAATGGTTTCGACGTCGGACACGGTGCGGGTGACCAGGGTTCCCACCGGGGTTTTGTCAAAATACCCCATTTTGAACCGCATAATCCGTCCAAAAAGGGCCAGGCGCATGTCCCGAATCACCCACTGCCCCAAGCGGTTGGTAAGTCGGTAGAAGGACCACTGGAACAGGCTTTCAACCAGAAGCAGGCCCATGATCCAGAGAATAATGCGGTGCACCTCCCACGGTTCGCTGGACCCCACAGCCGTGTCCACGGCATCTCGAATAAGCAGGGGCCGTGCCGTAGACAGCAATCCGAGCAGCACGGTGAGAACCGTCGCAAAAACAAATGCATTCCGGTAGGGACGCACAAAGCGCAGCACCCCTTTTAGGACACTGGCATCAAAGGCCTTCCCGCTCACTGGAGCCATGGACATAGAGGTTTTGGGGATAAGTCGCCCCGTTAAAAAAAAGCCCGTGGGCAGGAGCGCTGGACCCCGAGAGGCTCCGGTCGCCGCCTTGAAGCAACGAGCGAAATTCTTCCTGCGTCCACATGCCCTGGCCCAATTCCACCAAGGTCCCCACCAAGGCGCGGACCATGTTGCGCAGGAACCGGTTGGCCCGGATGTGAAAATGCCATTCGTCCCCGTCCAGCACCCAGTGGGCTTCGTACACGGTGCAAAACGGGGTGGTGTGGTCTGCCTGTGCCTTGGCAAAAGCAGAAAAATCGTGTTCCCCCACCAAAATGGAAGCCGCTTCCTGCATGGCCTCTGCGTCCAGCGAGCGCTCTACAGACCAAGCAGTGTCTCGGTTGAAGGGGTCTTTGGCGCGGGACAGGCGGTAGACGTAGCTGCGCGAGCCGCACGAAAAACGGGCATGGGCCTCGGGCAGGACGGCGTCAATCCGATGAACGGCAATGCCCGGGGGAAGCATGCGGTTGAGTTTGTAACAGGCTTGTTCCACCTCTTCCAAGGGCTCCGGCACATCAAAGTGGGCCACATAATTGCGGCCGTGCACGCCGGAATCGGTTCGGCCTGCACCTACCGGTAATTCGTCGGCACCCAAAACGCGTTGGAGGGCATTTCCCAGCACCCCTTGCACCGTGGCTTGCTCCGGCTGAACCTGCCATCCGGAAAAAGCGGCGCCGTGAAACGAGAGGGTTGCGAAGTACCTTTGGGTTGCCATGGAGATTGCAAAAGTACAACACCTTCGGGTGGCCCTGATTTCCGACACGCACGGGCATTGGGACGACGCATTGGCCCGCGCAGTGGACGGAGCGGACGAACTGTGGCACGCCGGAGACCTGGGGCCCATGACGGACCACCTGGAGGCGTGGGAAGCCGCAAAACCCGGCCGAAAAGTACGGGCCATTACCGGAAACATCGACGGATACCCGTTGACGCGAAGCTATCCGGCCGAACTCGATTTTACCACGGCCGGCGTACGGGTTTGGATGATTCACATTGGCGGTTACCCTGGACGTTTTTCCCCCGGAGTGCGAGCGGCATGGCCCAGCAAGTTGGCTACGGGCCCCGTAAACCTGTTTGTTTGTGGCCATTCGCACATTTTGCGGGTCGCCCGAGACCCTTTTTCCCAAGCGCTGTGCCTAAATCCCGGAGCCGCCGGCATTCATGGATTTCACCACGTCCGCACCCTTTTGCGGTTTGATTTGTCCGACGGAACCGTAAAAAACATGGAAGCCGTGGAGCTTGGGCTTCGAGGCAAAACGGCCCTAGACCCTGCCCTTCCAGACCCCTATTGAGGTCGTTTATGGGCATCCTCCCGGCGGGAGTGAGGCAACCCGCTACCGAATGCGGTCCGCGGACTTAACAAGGTTTTCGTCGCGCTGGATGGCGCGGTTGGCGAGCGCTGCAAAAACCACCGCAACCAAGGGGGCCAGGGTAATCCAAACGCTTTGGGTCATTACCGAGGTATCACCGCTTTGAAGAGCCGGATACACGTATACCCCTTCCAGGGCAAAAGCGACCAACATAGCCAGTCGATTGACCACAAACTGACGCTTGCGGTGTTTGTAGTACGAAATATTCGCTAAAAACAACCCGACGCCCAGTCCGCCCAGGACGGTCTCCAGGGTGTTGGGGTCGCCTAAACCGACGGTAAAAAAAAGCAAGGCACCCAGTGCCATGTACGCTGTTTGGATTCGTTGCCACATGGTGCAAAACTGCAAAAAAAATCGCTAAGGGTGTGGATTTTGTCAGATTTGTTGTACTATTGCCGCGCTAAACCGCCTAAGCGCGGTGGGCCTCAGGCCCTTGTGTTTCTCCTTAATCCTATTTATGCTTCCTGATCTGCAAGGCATGAAATTGCCAGAGCTGAAACAGCTCGGCGAAAACTTGGGCGTTCCCAAAGCCAAATACTTAAGCAAACCGCAACTGATTGCCGCGATTTCGTCGGTGGGAAGCGGATCTCCGTCCGGCACCCCCTCCAACGATTCCACTGCCTCTGACGCGGTAAGGCCTTCGCGTTCTTCAACGAATGGAACCGACGGTTCAGGTGCTCCCGAACCGGCCCCCAAGGGCAAACGCGGTCGGCCCAGTAAAGCAGCAGAAGCACCCGCCGCGCCGACGGAAGGCTTGTTTGAAGCTCCAATCTCCGCAACCGAACCTGCGGCGACCGAAGGGGGAAGCCCAACCGGCCCCGCGGACGCAGAAGCAACTCGCCCGGAACGCCCCAACCGCTGGGAGCGCACACCGCGTGAAGACCGCGGACCGCGTGAAGACCGCGGCCCCCGCGAAGATCGTCCTGCAAGAAACGACCGCGGACCGCGTGAAGACCGGCCTGCTCGCGAAGACCGCCCAACCAACACCGAGCGCGGCCCACGCGAAGACCGTGGCCCACGCGAAGACCGTGGACCCCGCGAAGACCGCCCAACCAACACCGAACGCGGCCCACGCGAAGACCGTGGACCCCGTGAAGACCGCTGGGAACGGCGCGACCGCGGTCCCCGCGAAGACCGCCCCACCAACACCGAACGCGGACCCCGCGAAGACCGTCCTGCTCGCGAAGACCGCGGCCCGCGCGAGGATCGCGCGCCCCGCGAAGAACGCAAGCGCTTTGAATTCGAGGCCAACATTCCCACCGAAGGCGTTTTTGAACAAATGCCCGAAGGATTTGGCTTTTTGCGCTCGTCGGACTACAACTACCTGAACTCTCCGGACGACGTGTACGTTACCTCGCAGCAAATCAAGCAATTCGGACTCAAAACAGGCGACACCGTGCGTGGCGAAGTCCGTGCGCCCCGCGAAGGAGACAAGTACTTCCCCTTGGTCAAAGTCCTGATGATCAACGGACGGGATCCGGACTTCATTCGTGACCGGGTAGCCTTTGAACACCTGACGCCGTTGTTTCCAGAAGAAAAATTCAACCTCACCGGGCGCAAGAGCACCCTCAGCACCCGCGTGATTGACCTCTTCTCCCCCATCGGAAAGGGGCAGCGCGGACTGATTGTGGCGCAGCCCAAAACCGGTAAAACCACCCTCCTCAAGGAAGTGGCCAACGCCATTGCGGCTAACCACCCCGAGGCCTACATGATCATCTTGTTGGTCGACGAACGTCCCGAAGAAGTAACGGACATGGCGCGCTCCGTCAATGCGGAAGTGGTAGCCTCCACCTTCGACGAGCCGGCAGAACGCCACGTTCGCGTAGCCAATATCGTTTTGGAAAAGGCCAAACGCCTGGTGGAATGCGGCCACGACGTTATCATCTTGCTCGACTCCATCACCCGTCTGGCCCGCGCCTACAACACCGTGGTCCCGGCCTCCGGAAAAGTCCTGTCTGGCGGGGTCGATGCCAATGCCTTGCACAAGCCCAAACGGTTCTTCGGTGCCGCCCGGAACATCGAAAACGGCGGATCCTTGACCATCTTGGCCACGGCTTTGATCGACACCGGATCCAAAATGGACGAAGTTATTTTCGAGGAATTCAAAGGCACCGGCAACATGGAAATGCAGCTGGACCGCAAGATTGCCAACCGCCGCATTTGGCCGGCCATCGACCTCATTGCCTCCGGAACGCGGAAGGAAGACATGCTGCTCTCCAAGGAAGTATTGAGCCGCATGTACATTTTGCGCCGCCACCTGTCGGACATGACCCCGGTAGAAGCCATGGAATTCCTGCACGACCAGCTCTCCAAGACCCAAAGCAACGAGGAGTTCTTGGTGTCCATGAACCGCTAAAAAGCGACGTTCCCGGTGAATCCACTGGGAAACAATCGCTCCGCGCATACGAGGCGGCCTCTTCCGAGGCCGCCTCTTTTATTTTGCGCGGTTCCAGCGGTAGGTCTGTCCTTCTTCGGCCAGAACAACGGAAGGAAAATGCACAAGCGCCTCATCCAACAGCACCTGGCGGTTGGTATACCGCATGGAAAAATGGCCCAGTACCAACTGCCCGACTTCGGCCATAGACGCCAATCGGCCTGCATCGCTGGCGGTGGAATGCAGGGTCTTGTCTGCCAAATGGCGGTGCTCCTCGGCAAACGTACTCTCGTGGTACAAACCGTCCACCCCGCGAACCCAGTCGGCCAGTTCGGGGTAGAAGGCCGTGTCGCTGGCGTAGGCATAGCTCAAGGGGCGGGCCGGCTCCTGGGTAAAGTGGGCATTGGGAACCGTTTCGCCCTGCTCGGACGTCCAATCGCGGCCCAGTTGCAGGGCGCGGTAATCGCACGACGGCACCTTCCATTGGGCCAGTGCAGACGTTCGCAACCTCCGAAGACCGGGTTGCCCGTCGATTCGAAAACCCGTTGTGGCAATGGAATGCTTAAGCGGAAACGACCGGATGGACATCTGATCGTCGGCAAACATCTCTGCAAGCGGTTCGGGGCCGGTTTCCACAAAATGCAAGGGGAACGACGTCCAGGTACCGCTGCATTTGAGGGTAAACAACACCCATTCCTTGAGGGCTGGGGGTCCAACCACGGTAAGGGGATCCCGCCTGCCCAGCAAGTGAAAGGTGCTGATCAAACCGGGCAAGCCGAACACGTGGTCCCCGTGCATGTGGCTGATGCACACGGTGCCAATGCGGCTGAATTTGATCTTGTTGCGGCGCAATTGCACCTGCGTTCCTTCCCCGCAGTCCACCAAGACCAGACGACCGTTGCAGTCCACCACCTGGGCAGAAGGATTCACGGCAGACCCGGGAGTGGCAGCGCCACATCCCAAAACGGTTACAGACAAGGACATGGGGGTAAAGGTCGGCCATACCGGGTATCCCAACAAAATCGTATCTTTGATCCTTGAAATGACGCAGAAACGCTTGTTCGGCCCGGAAGAATTGCGGGTATTGTTGCACCGACTGGCGTGCCAGCTTCGAGAATCCCATCGTTTTTTTGAGCATACCGTCTTGATTGGCTTGCAGCCGCGGGGCGTTGCTTTGGCCCAAGCCTTGGCCCACTTGCTGCGCACCGAATACGGCATTGCAGACGTCGCCACCGGTTCGCTGGACGCTACTTTTTTCCGGGACGACTTCCGACGTAGGGACGAGCCTTTGCGGGCCAACCGCACCGAAATTGCCCATTCCATCGAAGGCAAAAAAGTGGTCTTGATTGACGACGTTTTGTATACCGGACGGACCCTCCGCGCCGCCTTGGATGCCCTGCATGCCTTTGGGCGCCCCCAGCGCACCGAGCTCCTGGTGCTAATTGACCGCCGGTTCCGACGCGAGTTGCCTATTCAGCCCGACTATGTGGGACGGCATGTAGATGCCCTCGATACCGAAAAAGTGCGTTTGGACTGGTCTCCCCAGGGGGAATTGGAGTCTGTTTCCTTGATTCAAGAAAAATCCGCCCAATGAGCTCGCTCTCCGTACCCCACTTGTTGGGAATCAAAGACCTGACCCCAGAAGACCTGGAATTGATCTTCAAAACGGCGGAACAGTTCAAGGAAGTCATCAACCGACCCATCAAAAAAGTACCCTCGCTCCGCGACATTACCGTGGCGAACCTCTTTTTTGAAAACTCCACCCGCACGCGTTTGAGTTTTGAGCTCGCTGAAAAACGCCTTTCGGCCGATGTGGTGAACTTTTCGGCGTCGCAGTCCAGCGTTAAAAAAGGCGAGACCCTGGTAGACACCGTGAACAACATTCTGGCCATGAAGGTGGACATGGTGGTGCTTCGGCACAGCGCACCCGGTGCTGCGTATTTTTTGAGCAAGCACGTGGATGCCAGCATTGTAAACGCTGGCGACGGAGCACACGAACACCCTACCCAAGCCCTCCTGGATGCCTTTTCCATGCGGGAAGCCCTGGGCAAAACCGACCTTCACGGGGCACGCGTGGTCATTGTGGGAGATATCCTGCACAGCCGGGTGGCCCTGAGCAATATTTTCTGCCTGCAGAAGCTGGGCGCTGAGGTGGCCGTTTGCGGCCCCAAAACCCTCATTCCCAAGCACCTTCCCGAATTGGGCGTTCGGGTTATTTCCGACTTGGACACCGCCTTGGAATGGGCCGACGTAGCCAACATGCTCCGGGTGCAGCACGAACGCATGGACATGCGCTACTTCCCCAGTTTGGCCGAGTACACGTCCTTGTTCGGCGTGGACCGCAAACGCCTCGACCGGTTAACGTCCATCCCCGTCATTATGC
Organism: Schleiferiaceae bacterium; assembly: GCA_044239185.1. GTDB lineage: Bacteria > Bacteroidota > Bacteroidia > Flavobacteriales > Schleiferiaceae > CAMDTE01. The sequence goes on from JBIIBX010000006.1 coordinate 16,717, forward strand.
ACCCCGGCCCCATTAACCGAGGCGTCGAACTGACTTCCGATGTTGCGGATTCCGAACATTCCATTATCTTGCAGCAGGTCGAAAACGGAGTGGCTATTCGCATGGCCGTTTTGTATCTTTTGGCCGCCCAACGAACTCCGCATTATACCGCCTGATGTCCTACAAAATCGAAGCGAAAGACCGATTCCTCCATATCAAGTATTTGGAGGAAGTGTTTGATCCAGCCGCCCTCAAAGAGTTAGGCACGCTTTTGGATAGCAAACCAGGGGCCCACGCGGTGATCAACTTGCTCTCTGCAGAGGAATTTGACAGCACCGGCCCGTTGCAAGACCTGCAAGCCGACCGAATGGAAGAAAACCTCACCTGCGTGTTGGTGGTTCGGGAAGCCATGATGGTGCTCTTTGAAGAAGAGGCGCCCGTGGTACCGTCCTACCAAGAGGGAGTTGATTTCTTCGAAATGGAAGACCTGCAGCGCACCTTACTGGACGAAAATGAATAAAACTTTTTTCCTGCTTGCGCTCCTCGTTGGCACCTCTATTGGGGCCTGGGGACAAGACTTCAAGCGCCACGCTTTTGGCGTACAAGCCGGCGCCTACGATTTCAATGCCGACCTCACGGGGTGGGGCTTTGCCAACGGGATACAGTACAGTTATGGGTTCAACCCCCACATCTCGACGTCGTTCTTCCTTCAAAACGCCTACGGAGAGCGCACCAAAGACACCATCATCCCTCCCGACTACGACAGCCGCATCGCGGGAGGCTGGACGTTAAACGGTTCCGTGTACGGACAGCAGAGTCCCTTTGACTTGACTTTTCAGGCGGGCCTGTTGTACGGACGCACCGTACGCATGCAGTACAACGCCGAATGCCCCACACCTCCCTATTCCACCTACCGCTCAACGGGATTGGGCTTGGTCTTGGGAGCCGGCGGCATTTACCGCTTTGGGGACTGGGGATTGGGTGTACAAAACCAAACCACGGTGGATTGGAAAACCCAAGACGTCCGCGCCGGGTGGTACCTGCACCTGGAACACCGCTTCTAAGCCCTTCTTAGAAAGGCCGATTATTCGTTCGATTTACTGCGTTTGCGTTCCGTTATCCCCAGGCTTCTGCCCACTGGGATACTTCGTTTCCGTCAAAATTTCCGGAAGACATCAACACCACCGCCGCAGCTCCGTGCTGAGCACCGGTTGCCTCGTCCAAAAACCGGCGCACCTCTGCGCTGTCGTTTAATACGACCGGATGGGGCATGCCAAATGCATCTGCTACGTGGGAGGCTTCCAGCGGAGGAAGTTTTTTGTGCGCAACGGCCTTGGGGTTGAAATAGACCACCGCCACATCTGCCAAGGCCAAAGCCCCGTCGTACAAAGGCAAGAAGTCCGGATTCAAGCTGCTAAAGGTGTGGAGTTCCAAACACGCCACAATGCGTCGATCCGGAAACTGCTCGCGCAGCGCGGAAACGGTCGCCTTTACCTTGCTGGGCGCGTGGGCGAAATCCTTGAATGCTTTCACGCGGGGGCTCGCTGTGGCCAGCACTTCCAAACGCTTGGAAGCACCGCGGAACGTCGTCATGGACTCGTAAAAGGCCTCGTCGTCCAGACCCATTTCTTGGGCGAGCCAGCGGGCGGCCTCGGTGTTGCTTGCGTTGTGGGCCCCAATGACCTGGAGCGGAACATCGCCCAGGGGCGTTTCCAAAACCATGGCCTCTGCCTCCATGCGGTAGGCGGGAGTGGTGTAGGGGATTTTCTTTAAGGGGGAGGCGTCCGCAGCGACCACTTCGGCCACCAGGGGGTCGTTGGCGTTGTAAATCAGCACGCCGCCGGGCTCCATGGTGCGCAAAAATTGCCGGAATTGCTCCACGTAATTATCCAAGGTGGGAAATACGTTGATGTGGTCCCAGGCAATGCCGGTAATCACGGCAATGTTGGCGCGGTACAGGTGGAATTTGGGCAGGGGTTCCAGGGCCGAGCTGAGGTATTCGTCGCCCTCCAAAACCATGAAGTCGGCGTCGTTGCTCAATCGGACCATGGTCGAATAGCCCTCCAACAGGGCGCCCACCATGAAATCCTCGGTGCGGCCGTTGGCCTTTAGGGCATGGAGCAACATGGACGTGACGGGTGTCGTTCCGTGGCTCCCGGCCACCACTACCCGGGTTTTGTGCTTGCTGGCTTCGTACAAAAAGGCCGGGTACGAATGGATGGGAATGCCCAAGGCCTGGGCCGCAAGCAATTCGGGATTGTCGCCGCGGGCGTGCATGCCCAAAACAACGGCATCCAAGTCCGGGGTGATGCGGGCAGCGTCCCACCCGAGGGATTCGGGGAGGATTCCGGCAGCGGCCAGTCGGCTGCGGGAAGGTTCAAAAATTTCGTCGTCGGAGCCGGTGATGGCATCGCCCCGCTCGGAGAGAGCAAGGGCCAGGTTGTGCATGGCGCTGCCGCCAATGGCAATAAAATGAACGCGCACGGTCAGATCTGGATGATGTAGGCAGGAATCAGATTTTGCTTGATTTTCACCGACTCGGCAAAATCCCCCGGCTTGGTGGGGTCCGATGCGATGGCAGGGGTCTGCCACGGGTCGATGCCCAGGAGCAGCCGGTCGATGTTCAAGACCACGTTGATGTTGCAAGCGCGGTTGCCCGAGACGGAAAAGCCCATCTTGCGTTCAAACTTGGTGTTGAGCAAGGGGGTTGCTACGGCAATGGTGAAAGGCTTGGTAGGCGCCAATGTGTCTCCCACCTTGCGCATGACGCCGGAGAAATACATGTGGTTGTAGCCCTTGCCCGCACCGCGGTACAACACGCCGTCGCGGAGAGGGTGCCCTTCGGGGAACTGGCCGGGAGCCAATTTGGCATTCACGGTGTCCATGCCCAACGTGAAGTAGTGGGATCCGTTGTAGGCGCCCGTCGGTATTTTGGTCAAATAGGCGGCATTGGTCCCAAACGCATGGATGGAAACCGTGGTATCGCGGTGCAGGGTATCTCCGGACGTGCTCACAAAGGTGTAGCCGGTGTACAAAAACCGGATGTCTGTAAACTTCAATTCGGCCTGGCCCAGCGTGTACAAGGTGTCTTTGGACAACAGCTCTCCGTCGTAGTAGGAGAATATCTTGAGGACCACGTTGCGGTCTTCCATCTTTTCGTTGGGGTCAACAATCGTGTCTACACAGCCTGCGGCCAAGACCGACGCAGTGAAGAAAGCAAGGAGGGCACGTGTTTTCATTCTTCTTGGGAGGCTTGAGGACGGTAGGCCGGGCTCTGTTCAATCGCATCCATGATGCGGTCCAACAAGGCCTGCGGATCTTCGTCCGGGTGAAGTTCGAGCGGCTTTTTGAACGTTAAAGATAACGTGGTATTTCGTTTTTTGATAAACAAACCTTTTTTGTCGAAGGCACGGCGAAATCCGTCCACCACCACCGGAACCACAATGGGCTGGGTGTCTTTGATGATGTGGGCGGTTCCCCTGCGTCCGGGGGCAAAGGGTTTGGTGGTGCCTTGCGGAAAGGTGATGACCCAGCCGTATTGGATGGCTTTTCGGATGTTGTCGATGTCCCGGGGGTCTACGCCGCGGTCTACGGTTTTGCCGGCAGCCCGCCACGTTCGTTTGATGCTTATGGATCCCGCCAATGCCAGCAACCGCGGGAGCAAACCCGCTTTCATGGTTTCTTTTGCGGCCACAAAAAATAGGTTGGTTTTTGGGAAACCCATTCGCCACCAGGCATGGGTTTTTCCGGCCATACCCCAGTATACATGATTAAAAACCAGGTACATGGCACTCACGTCCATGAAATAGGTTTGGTGGTTGCTCACAAAGAGCACATTGCGGTCCGGCAAATTTTTCAGGTGCTCCACGCCGTGAATCTCGGTCTTGTTCGCTTTGTTCAAGCGGTACCACACCACCAGGCCAAACAAGAAAATCACCAGCCGTTTAAGGACCAGGGGGGTTCCGAAGGGGTCGCGTTTGAGGAGTTTCAAGTCGAATCAAATGGGGGACGCAAAGGTACGCAATTCCGGGAGAGCGAGGACTTCGGCCAAGATCATGGCGGAGGCTCCCCAAATGGGCGGATGGCTGCCGCACCAGGCAGGGACAGAACCGACGTGCGGAATGTCCGCCGTGCGGCAATCCAAACTGTGCAAGGGAATGCAATGGACGTGCGCCACTTCGCGGGGATCGGGTTTCCATTCCAAAGGGTGCGGCAAAGCGGCCAGTATGGGCTGCACAAAGTACCCGGATGGCGGTATAAAGAGCGGCGTAAGCGGGCCTAAAACCACGGGGACTGCGGTTGGAATGCCCAATTCTTCCTCGGCCTCGCGCAGGGCTACATCGGTCCAATGGGCATCCTGGGACTCCCTTCCCCCACCGGGAAACGCCATTTGGCCGGAATGGACGCCGTCGTAGGCTGGGCGTTCAATCAGAACCGTGTGCAGCACCCCGTTTTGCGGAAAAACGGCCACCAAAACGGCTGCGTGCTTTTGGGCATGTTCAGGACGCGGAAGGGTGTGCATTTCCGGGCCCCGAAGGGGCGGCGCCAAGCGTCGTTGCACCTCCATTCCCGGGAGCTCCTCCTGACCGGACCAGCGGACCGACCACGCTTGGATAAAATCGCTCCATTCCATGGGGCAAATTTCGGTTTTTAACCCCTTGCCTGTGGAGAATATTTGCGTGATTTGCAGCGTGGAACCGCTTTGGGACGATCTGAGAAAAAAATGGGTGGCCGACACTCCGGAAGAACGGGTGCGGTTGCAGGTGGTTCAGGTGCTGCTGCAGCACGGAATCCCGGCGTCCAGCATCGGTGTGGAAAAGAAAGTAGCGGTCTACGGCCGGCTGAAACGCTTTGATCTACTGGTTTTCCGAAAAGGGAAGCCTTGGATGGTGGTGGAATGCAAGGCCCCGTCGGTCCGGCTGGACCAAACCGTGTACAACCAATTGTTCTCCTACCGCCATGCACTCGATTGCCCGTTGGCCCTGGCAACGAACGGCGTGCACCACCACTTGTTTGAATACCGCCCCGATTTGCCGGAAGGAATGGTGGCCCTGCCGGAACTCCCTACCTTTGCCGAATGAATATTGCCTCTGTCCGGCTGGCGCCGGGCCGCGACCAAGCTTTGGGACGCCGCCATCCGTGGATTTTTTCGGGAGCCCTGCACCGGGCCACGCCTTTGCCTGAAGAAGGCAGCTGGGTCCATGTATTTGGGTCCGACGGCACCACCCCGTTGGCTACGGCCCACGCCCAAGCGACCGGAGCCAACATTGCGCTGAAGGTTTTGGCCTTTGGCGAGCACGTTGCAGACCTGCAAACCTTTTACGACCGGCGCATCCAACGCGCGGTGGACTACCGTTCCCACTGGGGACTGGGCCAGTCCGCGCACACCACCGGATACCGGTTGGTTTTTGGCGAAGGAGACAGTCTCCCCGGGTTGGTGGTGGACCGGTACGGACAAGCCGTAGTGGTGCAGTGCCACACCGAAGGCATGCGCAAGGACGTTCCCTTCATCGTATCCGCTTTGCGCAAAGCCCTGAATGCACCGGACCTGTCCATTTACGTGCAAGAGGTCGGTTGGGACGGAGCCCCTTTGGCGTCTGTGGGCTTTTTGGAAAACGGGGTCGCCTATACGTCCGACGTGGAAGGGGGCCAAAAAACCGGGTTCTTTTTGGACCAGCGGGAACACCGCGCCCACGTGGGACGCCTGGCACAAGGCAAAAAAGTAGTAAACCTCTTTGCGTACACCGGTGGATTTTCCCTGGCGGCCTTGCAAGGAGGTGCGCGCGAAGTGGTTTCCGTGGAC
>JBIIBX010000067.1:0-7507 GCA_044239185.1 Schleiferiaceae bacterium
TGTCGCAACCGATGATGTCGTCGGTGTAGTTGCCCAAATCCGGGTCAAACCACGTAGAGAAATACGTATTCGTCAGACGGAAAGTCGACTTGTTCAAAATACGGTAGTTGTTGAACGTCATGTTGTTAATCTCGTCGTTCGTGCTGAATGCAAATGCTTGCGCACGAATTTCGAAGCCCAACGCACCGGCGCTGGTCTCAGTGTGGACGTTTCCGCGGTCGTTGTAGACCCACCACAGGGTCATGTCGCCGTACAATACGTCTGTCTCTTTCTTGCGGCAGTCAAAGGCCCGGTCAAAATCGTACGCAGGGTAATCCTCCAAGGGGTCGTAGCGGTTGTCTCCGTCCAAGTCGATGAAAGGAGCCAAGGTGTAGGGCAAGTCGCCGTCTACCCCGTGGGCGGGCCACTCCAGGATGATTTCGGGGATGCTGCCTTCGTAGCCAGGAAACTTCTCGCCGGGATTGCAATCGGGATCGTTCTTGCACAACAACCACGCGCGGTGCAATTCTACTTGCTCGCGGTAGATGATCCAGTGGCGGTCGTATTTGTCGCAAATGTCTTTGTTGACAGAAGCCAAACCGTCGGTAGACAGCGGGCCGGGCCAAAAGTCATTGCCTCGTGAACGGTAGGTCATGGCTGCCAATTTCAACTGACCGCCTTCGTCCAAGCCGCCCAACCAGAGGGCGCCAGCAAACATGGAGTGCCGGTTGGATCCCTTGGGGATTTCGTAGCGGGCTACGTTCAAATCCCACCACATGTCGCCACCGCCCATGATGGTGGTTCGAACGTTGTTGAGGTCCAAGTCCGTTTGGGCACGGGACGGCTGGCACAATTCTTCCACCGTCTTGTTTGAACGGGACTTCTTCCCGGACTGGCCAGACACGGCCTCGCCAGGGCGCGCATGGCCCAGGGTAAGTACTCCAACCGCCAAAAGTGCGGTCCAAATTCCTTTAGGTAACAACTGATTCATGATACGTAGATCTTATCGGTGCTATTTAGAATCCAAAACGAATGCCCAAACGAACTCGGCGGGGCAATGAGAAATTGAAGGGGCTCACCATGGCGATGTTGTACAAGTCTGTGAAAGACTGAGCATCGGTGGTAAACAAAATACCTTGTTGGCCCTGTGGAGAGGACAGGTAGCCGTCGTCGGATGGAGAACCTGTGAACGGATACACGTTGAGAACGTTCAACTGGTTCAAAACGTTCAACACCTGAACATAGATTTCGAAGTTCTGGCGTTTCTCGCTGCCAAAGTACCATACTTTGTTGGCGGTCATGTCCACCTTGCTCTGCCAAGGAAGACGCGAACCGTTCAACAAGCCGACCACGGGAGCGCCGGCTTCGGCAAGAGCCGTAGCGCGGTCGCGGCGGGAATAGGGGGTTCCAGACTGAGCAGTAGCCAAGATGTTGATACCTGCATTGGCAAACACCTTGGTATCGAACCAAATGGGACCGTTGTAGGCAGCGCCGTCCGAGAAGCGGAAATCGATGTTTGCCGCAAAATTGTGGCGAACATCAAAATCCAACGGCTGGATGTAGCGCAAGTTGGGCTGGCCGGAACGAGCCAAGGCAATACCGGAGTTGGCTCCCGAACCGGTGCCGTCGGCATACGACAAGGTGTAGTTGGCGTAGGCCAAGATGTTTCCGGTCCGGCGCAAGTCGTACTGGAACGAGAAACCTTTGGCGGTAGTAAAGTCGCGGTTGCCGTAGGTAATGTAGGTACGGGGGTACGCTTCTGTTACAGAAACCGACTGGATCAAGTCGCGGTACTCGCGGTAGAAGGCGTTGATCTTCAAGGCAGAACGGTCGTTCAACTTCTGGCGGAAACCAATCTCGTATTCCGTCTGCTTTTGGGGCTTCAGGTCGGGATTGGCGATGGTTGCGGAACCGTACTCCAGGTTGACGTAGTTGATGGGGTTGAAGCGGGTATTCTCGTTGGGACGCTGAACCAAAAGGTCGTAGTGCGCAAAGAATTCGGCAGAACCGCTGATCGGGAACTGGAACGAGATACGCGGAGAAACCGTAACCTGAGGATCGTAGTCCTTGAAGGAATTTGCATTCAACACAGGCGTTCCGTCTACCCAGGTTCCGTCGTTAACCACCCAAGGCTTGGCCTGACCGCCAGAGAGGTCGGAGATTTCCTTGGGGTTCAACTGGGGAGAACCGTCGGCATTGAACCAATCAAACTCCTTGCGGTATCCGGTGATGCGCTTGGGGTTGTTGATGTTGTCCACATAAACCACAGCGTCGTCGTCGATGGATTCGGGGATACTGGCTACCCACGGGTAGTTGTCGGCCATTTGGCGCGCCTCGCCTACGGTGTAGGATGGGTACAAACTAAACGCATCTTTCAGCACGGGCTGGTTGGCGTCGTAGCGGTCCACCCGAACACCCAAGTTGAAGAACAAGTCTTTGTAGGTGAACTGGTCTTGGATGTACCCTGCCATGTAGATAGGCTGGAACGCAGGGATGGGGTAGGTCTTGTTGCCGGCTGCATCTTTCTTGTTGAAGAAATCGTTGATGCTCGGGTTCCCCAATTGGGCCGTTCCGTCGAAGTTGTAACCGAAGTAGCTCACGTAAGCACCTGCTCCGAAGTTGTTCAATTCTTGGGCACTGAACATGCTCAAGCTGTACATGGAAGGATCGTAGGAGTCGATGTCCAACAGGTCTGTTCCGTTGGGGTCCAAGCCCAGCTTGCGGCGCAGGTTGCGGTCAAATGTGCGGGGCTTGCCGGCGTCAAAAGCCTGGGCGTAGTTGATGGTGTCTTGGAAGACCCCGTCGCGGTAAATGGCCGTGGGACGGGTGAGGTCCAATTCGCGAATGGCGTCGTTCTGGAGACCGCGCATCAGGGTCCAGAGGCCGTAGCCGCCTACACTGAACGCCCGGTCAATGCGCTGCTCGTATTCCAAACCGGCCACCAGCTGGTGTCCTTTGATTTCGAAGTTGGTAGATGCCGTGATGCGGAACTGGTCGTTTTGGAAGAAGCTGTAGTTGGCGGTAACGGTACCCACGTTGTTGAACAAGCTGTAGATGCTGTTGGGGGTTTGTCCATTCAGCAAACCGCCACCCTGGCGAATGTTCTCCAAATTGGCCGTACCGGTACGCAACAAACCTTGACGAACCAAGTCGTAGTAGGTTTGGGTGTAGTTGGCCAAGATGGGGTTGTACTGCGAACGCTCAAACACCACAGAGGTATCCAAGTTCAACAACTGGCGCCAGCCGGTCAGTCCTGTGGTCTGGTCCAAACCGTATCCGTACAACTTGGTGCGGGACGTGGTGAAAGTCCCGATGTGGCCGTACTGGAAAATGTTGTCGCGCAAACGAGGGTCCCAGGTGCGGCCGTAGTTGCGGGTGAAATCCACTTGAACGGTATAAAAGGCGTTGCGGATCAAATCGCCTTCCTCGCCGGAGCCGAAGTTTTGGGTAAAACGCGCGTACGCCGAAACGTCGCGGTTCATGGAATTGCTGTTGTTGTCCCAGTTGGTCAGTGCATTGGAGAATCCTCCGTTCATGCGGTCGTTCCAAATAAAGCGGCCGCCCAAAACCACGCCCGTTGTTTTGCTGGGTTTGATGTTGATGTTGTAGGTGGCGCGGAATTCGTTGGAACGAACATTCTGACGTGCGGGAATGGTTTCCAAAGAATCTGCGCGCAGCAATTCGCCGGATTGGATAGTACCGAGACCGGTAGCAGTGGCAATCAATGGGCGTTGCTGAAGACGTTGCAGCACATCTTCTTTAACCCGGTACACACCCGTCGCGTAGGGGCGTCCGTCCTTATTGAATTCGTATTCCGTAGAAAGCAAGAAGCCAACAACGGCGCGGCCGTCCTTGTTTTTGATAATAGGACCGCCAGCGGTGAACGAACCCAGGTTGTATCCGTAGGGATCAAACAGCTGCGAAGTCACGTATTCCCCCGCACCGAAGTACTTGGAGGACGGTCCGCGGGTGGTGGTGGAGATTACCCCACCGGTAACGTCGCCGTAGATGGCAGGGGTACCGCCGGTAATAACTTCTGTGGTTTGGATGGCGTCACGGGGCAGGTTGATGCTGCCTCGTACTTTGATACCGTCGATGAATACCTGGTTGCCGCTTTCACGACCTCCCCGGAAGGACACGCCGCCTGTCGCTTCGTTGGTTACAACCGAAGCAGACATCTGCAACAGTCCAGTCAATCCCCGCTGCGGAAGGTTGCGAATGACTTCCTGGTCAAAAGTTTGCGCGGTTTTACCGGTTTCTACCAATGGAGCCTCGTACTTGGCCTTCACCGTAACGACGTCCAACTCGTTGGTCTTTTCGGTCATTTTTACCGTCAACACCAGCGGTCGACCGGCAGGGACTTTGGCGCCGCCTAATTCGTAGGACTGCATGCCAAACGCTTCAACGCGAATGGTGTAGGTACCTTCGTCCACCGGAGAGATAGAGAAATTGCCGTCAAAGTCGGTCTTGCCTTGGGCTTCGACTACTTTGCCGTCCATTACCTTCACGATGGCATTGGGAATGCCGTCGCCCGATTTTTTTTCCGACACGTTTCCTTTGACAGAACCGGGTCTGGTTTGTGCCCAAACGGTTGACGATGCAACCAATAGGGAGAGTCCGAAGAGGATCAGTTTGCGCATAGGTATGCTGTCTTTGATCTTTATTGAGGGGTATACGAAAGGGCTAAAATAACGATAGATTGCGTTATGTTTACCATGCCTTAACAAGAAAAGAAACCTCCTGTGCGTCGATTTGTTTTGAACTTGATCATAATCAGCACGTTCCTATGGAGTTGTGGCGATTCCCCGACGCACCCGGTGCCTTATGTCCCGGTGAACGAAGTGGTTTATTTGTCCACACCCTCGGGATACCCGCTTCAATTTATTGGGGGCACGGTGGTTTTGCCCGATGCGGGAGTTCGTGGGATTGCGGTACACCGCCGCATGCTGCAGGGAACCGTGGACGATTTTGGAGCATTTGACCTGTGTTGTCCCAACCACGTGCAGCCGGCATGCGGCGCCTTGGAGTTGGAAGACAACCTCTATGCGGTATGTCCCTGCGACGGTCAGCGGTTCCTGCTATTCGATGGGCAGGCCTTGGACGGGTCGAGCACCTACTCCCTTCTGCCCTATTCGGTGGGGTTTGATGGGAATGCGCTCCGGATCCGCAGCCGGTAGTTTCAACGCTTTCAGGTGCGGAAGGAACTCCCTTAAAAAAGAGCCCGAGCGATTTTCTCCGTCTCTTCGGCTTTTCCCATGGTATAGTAGTGCAGCACGGGGACTCCGGCCGCAAGGAGTTCTTTGGATTGGGCAATGGTCCACTCCACCCCTGCTTGTCTGACCGCGTCCGGGGATTTTGCTGCCTCGATGGCATCCACCAAGTCGTCCGGGAGGGTAACCGAAAAGTGGCGCGGAACCGTGGACAATTGGCTGGCGGTGGTGATGGGTTTGAGGCCAGGAACGATGGGCACATTAATTCCTGCAGCGCGGCACGCGTCCAAAAAGGAGAAGTACGCGGCGTTGTCGAAAAACATTTGGGTAACAATGTACTCTGCGCCGGCGTCCATTTTGGCCTTCAGGTGACGCAGATCCGCCTTGCTGTTGGGGGATTCGAAGTGTTTCTCGGGGTATCCGGCCACGCCAATGCAGAAGTTGGACGGGTTGGTGTTTTGCACTTCGTCGTGCAGGTACTGGCCTTGGTTCAGGTGTGCCACTTGCTGGATGAGGTCTAGCGCGTGGGCGTGTCCGCCGGGTTCCGGGGTGAATTGCGATTCGGACTTGAGGGCGTCTCCCCGCAGCAGCAAGACGTTGTCGATTCCCAGGTAGTGGAGGTCAATGAGGGCGTATTCGGTTTCCTCGGCCGTGAAGCCGCCGCACAAGATGTGGGGCACGGTGTCCACGTGAAATTTGTTCTGGATGGCCGCACAAATACCGACGGTGCCGGGGCGTTTCCGGGTGTGGACTTTCTGCAGCAGTCCGTTTGGATGCTTCTTGTAGATGAATTCTTCCCGGTGGCTGGTGACGTCGATGAACTTGGGGTCAAATTCCATCAGCCGCTCGATGGTCCGAAACAACCCGTCGATGGACGTGCCTTTCACGGGCGGAAGGATTTCAAAACTGAACAGGGTCTGGCCGTTGGCGGAAGCGATGAGGTCGGTGACTTTCATGGAAGAGAGCAGTATGCAATGAAGTATAAAAAGATGCGAGGTCAGTCCAGCAAGGACTGCAGCCAGCGGCGTGCTTCGGCGGTGGAAATGCCCCGGCGGTCTGCGTAGCTGCGGAGTTGGTCTTCGGCGATTCGGGGGATGCCGAAGTAGCGTGCCTCCGGATGGGCAAAGTAATACCCCGAAACAGCGGCAGTCGGGTACATGGCCCGGCTTTCGGTGAGTACCAGTCCCGTATGTTTTTCGGCGTCCAAAAGGCGGAAAAGCAGGTCTTTTTCCAAGTGGTCCGGGCAGGCGGGGTATCCCGGAGCCGGGCGGATTCCTTGGTACCGCTCCGCAATGAGCTCGGAATTTTCCAAGGCTTCGTCGGAGGCGTAGCCCCAAAATTCGGTGCGCACACGTTGGTGCAGCCGTTCGGCAAATGCTTCGGCCAAGCGATCGGCCAGCGCCTGGAGCAGGAGGGCTTGGTAGTCGTCGTGTTGCGCCTGGAAGGCTTGCACGCGCTCGGCCACGCCGTGGCCCACGGTAACAGCGAACAACCCGAGAACGTCGCCCGAAGGGTCCAGGTAGTCGGACAAACACAGATAGGGTTGGCCGGCGGCTTTTTCTCCTTGTTGACGGAGCCCCAAAAACCGGTGTGCGGTACCGTCGGGAGCCGTGACTTCCATGTCGTCGTCTTGGGAGGTGGCTGCGAAAAACCCGTACACGCCGTGGGCCGTGAGCCAAGATTCGTCCACGATCTTTTTCAGCAGAATTTGGGCATCGTCGAACACGCTTTGCGCTTGGGTACCGACGACGGGATCCTGCAATATGTCCGGGTATTTTCCGTGGAGGTCCCAGGCTTGGAAGAAGGGCGTCCAATCGATGAACGGAACCAAATCGGCCAAGGGATAATGGCGCAACGGGAACACCCCCAGCTCCCTGGGCGGAGCGGGTTTAAGGGTGAAATCGGGGCGGAACCGGTGGGCGCGTGCGGTTTCCAGCGCCACAAAACGTTTTTCCTTTTGGCGGACTTCGTACTGCCCTTTGAGGCGGTCGTAATCGGCCCGGACCTCGGCATGGTAGGCTCCTGCTTCGTTGCCCAACAGCTTTTGCACCACCGGAACGGCCCGGGAAGCGTCGTTCACGTGGACCAAGGGGCCGGAATAGGCCGGCTGAATTTTTACCGCGGTGTGGACCCGCGAAGTTGTGGCGCCGCCAATGAGCAGCGGCAAGCGGATGTTCTGGCGTTCCATCTCCCGCGCCACAAAGACCATTTCGTCCAGGGACGGGGTGATGAGGCCGCTGAGGCCAATGGCATCCACGCCGTGGGCCACAGCTTCGTCCAGGATTTTTTGGGCGGGCACCATCACGCCCAAGTCGATG
>JBIIBX010000068.1:0-7482 GCA_044239185.1 Schleiferiaceae bacterium
AACAAACCGGCTTCGCTTTCGCGGATGGTACCGGTCTTTTGGGCTTGGGCCAGGAGGGCGTGGTAGTCGCTCAGGGTGACCAAGGGGCACTCCGCTGCGGCAAAGGCTTCGTCGGCTTGGGGAAATCCGTAGGTGAAAATTCCGACCATACCAAGCACCTGGGCATACTGCTGGCGCAAGGCTTCGACGGCAGCCAAGGAGCTTTTTCCGGTTGAAATCAGGTCTTCCACCACGACGACGCGGCGGTGTCCTTCCAAATGGCCTTCCACTTGGTTTTGCCGGCCGTGTTCTTTGGCGGTAGGCCGCACGTAGACCAGGGGCAATCCCAGGTCTTGGGCCACCAAGGCCGCCAAAGCGATGGCCCCCGTGGCCACTCCGGCAATCACTTCGACCGACGGAAAGTGGGTTTGGATGGCAGCCACCATTTGCTCGCGCAAAAAGTTTCGGACCGGTGGATAGCTGAGGGCCATCCTGTTATCCGTGTAAATAGGTGATTTCCACCCCGACGCCCATGTAAAGGGATTTTCAGGGCGGAGCTGAATAGCTTTAATTTGCAGTAAGAATTCGGCCGTTTGGGCAGCCGCAGTAGGGTTGACTAGCATGGTTGCAAAATTACATCTTCATGGACAACGAACCTATTGCAAAAGAAATTGCTTTGACGGCAGCCGGTGGCTGGGTGTTGAATGCCGACCGCGACGTCTTGTGGATCCACCGGTTGGGCCAATGGGACCTTCCCAAAGGAAAATTGGAGTCCGGCGAAAGCTTGGAATCCTGCGCCGTCCGGGAGGTGGAGGAAGAGTGTGGCATTCAGGGAGTTCGGCTGGTTGCCCCCCTCTGCCAGACGGTTCACCGGTACCCCTTGAACGGTGAGACCGCCGTCAAAACGACCCATTGGTACGCCATGGAGGTGGACGGAGTGCCGGCCTTGACGCCGCAAAAAGAAGAGCGGATTTCCCGCGCCGAGTGGGTGCCCCAAGAGGACTGCTGGTTCTTGGCGGAGGCGTCCTATGCCACCCTCAAGGAGGTGGAAGAGGCTGCTTTTGCAGCTGGATTGTCCCGGAGGTAAACGGCCTGAACGGGCAACGAGGGGCTCTGTTTTACTTCGCCGCCTGGGGCGTTTGAGACGCTCGCTTTGCGCGTGCCGTCTTCAGGAGCGCACACGGTTGTTGGGGTTACGGCCGGGCCGGCAGCTCCAATCCGTCGGGGAGGAAGACCGAGGCATCGCCGCTGTGGCGAATGACGTCGCGCACAATGGAGGACGAAATGTAGGCGTACCGGGCGGTGGTCAGCAAGAAGACGGTGTCCAAGTCGGGCACCATTTGCCGGTTGGCTTGGGCAATGGATTTTTCAAACTCGAAGTCCGACGGATTGCGGATGCCGCGCAGCAGGAATTGCACGCCCAGGGTCTGGGCAAAATGCACGGTGAGACCGCTGTAGGAAACCACCTGAATTTTGGGCTCGTCGGCGTACAGCGCCTGCACCATGGCCATGCGTTCTTCCAGGGTGTACTGGTAGCGCTTGTCTTGGTTTTCGCCTATGCCGATGTACAAGCCGTCGAATAGGGGAAGCGCCCGGCGCACGATGTCCTCGTGGCCCAGGGTGAAGGGGTCAAAGGACCCGGGAAAAAGCGCGGTTTTGGGCATCTCGCAGGGTTTCGTGGAGCAAGAGGGTGAAAAAGTCGGTGAGGGTGCGGCCGCTGGCGACCACTTGCTGCGGCACAATGCTGGCAGGGCCGAGTCCGGGCACGGAATTGATTTCGATGAGGGTAGGGCGTCCGCTGGCTTGTTCTACGATGAAGTCGCAGCGCACCACGCCTTTGAGGTTCAGGCCTTCGTACAGGTGCAGGGCCATGTCCTGGATTTCTTCGGAAACGGCCTTTGGCAGCCGAGCGGGGGTGATTTCTTGCGACGCTCCCTGGTACTTGGCTTCGTAGTCAAAAAAGGCGTTTTCGGAGACAATTTCCGTGATTTCCAGGACGGTGGCAACGCCGTTCAGCCGGGCAACACCGCAGCCTACTTCGGTTCCCAAGACGCCTTGTTCCACCAGGGCGTGGGAATTTTCGGCGCCGGCAGCCACCAGGGCGGCGGCCAGGTCGTCCCAGCGGTCTACTTTGGTGACGCCAAAGGAGGAGCCGCTGCGCGTCGGTTTCACAAAAACAGGCAGGCGCAGTCCTTTTTGGTCGCAAGCGCGGCGCACAGCCGCCGGGTCCGCGAGGGCCGGGGTGTGGACGGAAGGCGAGGTGCGAATGCCCAAGGCCGCGGCCTGGATGTTGCAGGCGGCTTTGTCGAAGGTCAGGGCCATTTCCAAGGTGGAACAGCCGGTGAACGGGATGTTCAACAGGTCCAAGTACCCCTGCAAAGTGCCGTCTTCCCCGGGTTTTCCGTGAATGGCATTGAACAAGGCGTCGAAATGGAATTTTTGCCCCAGGCGTTCGAACGAAAAATCGTTCCGGTCAATGGGGTGGGCGTGGCCTTCGTCGTCCAAAACCGTCCAGCCGGAGGGCAAGAGGTGCACCCGGTAGGGTTCAAACAGGACGCGGTCCAGGTGTTCAAAAACGGCCTGGCCACTTTGTAAGGAGATCTCGACCTCGCTGGAACTTCCGCCCATGAGGACGCCAATGCGGTAGCGCTGCATAGGCCAAAGATAGGTATCTTTGGTGCCATGCGATGGAGTGGCTTTTTTAAGAGCAAAACCTTTGTGGCCAATGCGGTGGTGGCGGTGCTTCTGGCGGTAGTGGTGGCAACAGGGCTGAACTGGATGCTGAAGCTGGCGACCGGCCACGGAAGGCTCACGGCCGTGCCCGACGTTTCCTACTTGACGCTGGACCAGGCCCTGGATGCCTTGGAGGACGCCGGTTTGGAAGGCGAAGTAATGGATTCCAGCACGTATTCGCAAAAAGTTTCTCCGGGTGCGGTTTTGGACCAGTACCCCCGGCCCGGTCCCGCGGTAAAAGGCGGTCGGACGATCAAACTAACCTTGAACCGGTCCCGCCCGGCCTTGGTGGCCCTACCGGCCGTTTTGGACAAATCCCTCTCCCGCGCTACGTACGACCTGCTGTCTCGCGGCTTTGTGGTGGGCACAATAACCCGGCAACCCGACGTTTCTACGGACGTGGTGCTGGCCATTCGGTCGCGCGGAAAAACCCTGGGTCCGGATACCAAACTGGGCTACGGAAGCGTTATTGACCTGGTAGTCAGCGGCGGCGTGGGCGCCAACGAATTTGGACTGCCGGACTTGGAAGGATTGTCTTGGATGCAAGCGGAACGAATGTTGTTGGAGTTGAATTTGGTGGCGGGGCTGGTCCAATTGCCCGGCAACCAAGACACGGCCGGCGCCCGGGTGGTGCGCTCCGAGCCGGCGGCGGGAAGCACCGTGCGCGCCGGGGAATCCGTGGACCTTTGGCTGGAAAAATCGCTGTAATGCGGGTGCTAAAATCGTTCTTCTTTTCTGCTGTTGCCGGTGCAACAATGGGTTTGGTGGCACAGCCGGTGGAGCAGTTGCTTATGCCCGTTGCCCTGCCGACCGCGGAAGCGCCGGGTGGAAAAGGGCAGACGCCTGCCTCCATTGCGTTCAAAACCCTGAGCTCGGACACCCTGCCGTTGCCGTTTGCCGACGACTTTTCCCGCAGCGGAACCTGGCGCTGGGCAGACCGCAAGGTCCAAGTGGGTTCTACGTGGGCCATCGAGGCGCGGAGCGTGGGCCAAGCGGTTTTTGACGGGCTGGACACGTACGGACGGCCTTACAAGGCTGGATCCTTGGGGTCGGACTCGCTGACCGACGTGCTTACGTCGCCGTTTTTGGATTTGCGCACCCGGAACAATGTGGTGCTGACGTTTTTGTACCAGGCCGGAGGCACGGGGGATCCCACCGAGACCGACGATTCGCTCCTGGTGGATTTTTGGAACCCGGCAGACAGCAGTTGGTTGCGGGTGTGGAGCCGCGCCGGTGGCCTGCCGGTGGACCAATGGCGGTGGGCTTCGGTGCCGGTGCCTGCTCCCTGGGCTGCGCAGAATGGTTTTCGGTTTCGGGTGGGCGCGCGCGGAGCGCGCGGTGGGGCCTTTGACCATTGGTTGGTCGACCATGTTTTTGTAGGCGCCAACCGAACGGCCGCAGACACGGTTTTGGAAGACCCTGCTTGGACCAAGCCGCACCCGTCCTTGCTTAACGATTATTCGGAAGTGCCTTATTGGCTTCCCATTGCCCCCATGATCGACCAGGAATACGCCTTGGAATACCGCCGAAACGGCCCGGTTCCGGTGGGGGGCTGGAGCTTGAACCTGGGCAAGCATGTCATTGAACGCGGAGCAGACACGGTGCACAAGCGCTTGGTGGTGCCGGTCATTTCCAATTTGGTCCACAACACCAATCAGGCGTATGGACTGAATGTGCAGCCGTATTCCACCGATTTTACCGAACCGTACACCTTGCAATCCACCGTCTGGTTCGACGGAGAGAACGTGGGTATTTTGTCCAACGACACCCTGCGCCACCGCCAGCGTTTTGAGAACCGCTACGGGTGGGACGACGGAACGTCGGAACGGGCCTACGGTGTACAAAACATTTTGGGGGCCAAGGTGGCCATGTACACCCCGTTGTACCGTGCGAACGACACCCTGCGTGGGGTGGACCTCGCCTTTGTGCCAGCCGGTGTGGATGCCACGCAGCAGGGCTTTCGGATTTGCGTTTGGGAGGCCAACAACACCCAGCCGGGTAATTTGATTTACCGGTCGGACTCGGTGTACACCCCCGACTACAGCTGGGGTCCGGACGTGCTGGTGCACTACATTTTGGATACGGTGGGCCTGGCCCTTCCCAATACCGTCTTTTTGGGCTGGGAGCAGGACGGAATTGCCCCCATGCACGTGGGGTACGATGTGAATTCAACGCCGATTGTGCCCAATGTCTACGGCGAGCCGGGAATTTGGTACACGTCTTTGTTCCAAGGCCGTTTGCGGATGCGTCCCTTTTTCAACGCCCTTCCCTTGGATTTGGGCCGGCCAGACGTGTCTACGCAACTTTCTGTTGGTCAAGTAGTTGCTTATCCCAATCCGGGCTCGAACGTTTTGCATGTTCGCGTTTCGCAGGAAGAAGCAGCAGCGCCCACCGGTGTTGAAGTTTTAAATTTACAAGGCATACGCCTGTACGACGGTCCGTATGGCCGAGCAATTGAGGTGTCCGATTGGCCCGCCGGGATGTACACCGTTCGGGTGCATTTCCCCCAGGGCGTTCGGTCTACCCGCTGGATGCACCTTCCCGAATGATAGAAAAAAATGAACCTGCCGACTCGGTGTCGGGGGAATTTCCCGAATGGGACGCGCAATCCGAAGCTCCAATGGATGCAGCGGGAGCGATCGTCGATTTGGAAGAAGAAGAGGAGCTTTTTGAGCATTTTCGGTTCACGGCCGACGCGGGCCAACGTCCCCTCCGCGTGGACAAGTTTCTGTTCAATTTTTTGAACGGGGTTTCCCGCAACAAAATTCAACAAGCGGCAGAAGCCGGCGCCATCCGCGTGGACGGGAAGCCGGTGAAAAGCAACCACCGGGTGCTGCCGGGCCAAACGGTAGCGGTGGTGCTCACGCGGCCTCCGCGCGAGATCGAACTGCTGCCGGAAGACTTGAACCTGGAAGTGGTCTACCACGATGCCGACTTTGTGGTGGTCAACAAGGCCGCCGGCATGGTGGTGCATCCGGCCTACGGCCATTATTCCGGCACGTTGGTGAATGGACTGATGCACCTGTTTCAGGAACTTCCGCACGCGTCGGACCGGGAGCGTCCGGGTCTGGTGCACCGCATCGACAAAAACACCAGCGGATTGCTGGTAGTCGCCGTCAACGACTACGCCATGACCCACTTGGCCAAGCAGTTTTTTGACCGGTCCACGGACCGTCGGTACACCGCCATTGTTTGGGGCGACTTGGCGCAGGACGAGGGCACCATCACGGCCCACATCGACCGCAGCCTGCGGGACCGCAAAATCCGGCAGGTGGTGCAAGACGGTTCCCGCGGCAAGCACGCCATCACCCATTACAAGGTGCTGGAGCGCTTCGGTTTTGCCACGGTGGTGGAATGCAAATTGGAAACGGGCCGCACCCACCAAATCCGCGTGCACTTTCAGTCCATAGGGCATCCCTTGTTCAACGACTCCGAGTACGGCGGGGCCGAACAACGCGCCGTTCCGTATTCACCGCCCAATTTCAAAGCTTTTGTGGTGAATGCCTTTGCGGTGTGCCCCCGGCACGCGCTCCACGCGCGCACCTTGGCGCTGGACCATCCCAAAACAGGAGAGCGCCTGCAGTTCTCCAGCCCGTTGCCGGAGGACATGCAAGCGCTCCTGGAAAAATTCCGAAAAACTCAGGCGTACAGCCCTTCGTAAGCGGCCGCGTACCGTTCCAAAATGGCCCGACGCTTGAGCTTCAAGGTGGGGGTCAGTTGGCCGTCTGCAATCGTCCAGGCTTCGGGGCATAAGTGAATCTTCTTCACTTGCTCCCATTGCCCAAATTGCTGGTTGATGCGGTCTACGTCTTTTTGGATGCGGGCTTGGATGGCCGGCAATTGCACCACTTCGGCAGGCGATCCAAAGACTAGGCCTTTTCGCTCGCAGTACGAACGCAAGAAGGCAAAATCGGGCTGCACCAACAGCACGGGGTGTTTTTGGTTTTCTCCCGCCACCATGCACTGCTCAATGAAGGGAGACTCCTTGTAGAGGTTTTCCATGTGCTGCGGAGCAATGTATTTGCCTCCGGAGGTCTTGAAAATTTCTTTCTTGCGGTCCGTAATGCGCAGGTGGCCGTCGGCATCCATGACGCCGATGTCTCCGGTTTTGAACCATCCGTCTTCGGTGATGACCTCCGCCGTGAGATCGGGGCGGTTGTAGTAGCCCATCATGAGGTTAGGGCCCTTGGCCCAAATTTCGCCGTCTTCGGCAAAACGCACTTCCACACCAGAGATAACCGGTCCGACGGTGCCCAGTTTCATGCCGCCGTTGACGGGCAGGTTCACCGAGATGACGGGGGAGGTTTCCGTGAGGCCGTAGCCTTCTTGGATGCTGAGGCCGGCAGCAGCAAAAATGCGCGCCAGACGGGGGTTGAGGGCGGCGGAGCCGCTGGCAATGGTTTTGACGTTGCCGCCCAAGGCCTCTTGCCACTTGCTGAAAATCAGCTTGCGCGCAATGCCCAAGCGCAGGTTGTACCAAGCGCTCTTTCCGTGCAAATCGAATTCTTCGGCCAGCTCCACCGCCCAGAAGAACAACTTGCGCTTGGCTCCGGTGAGGTCCTTGCCTTTGTCCATGATGCGGTCGTAGACCTTTTCCAAAAGGCGGGGAACCGCCGTGAAAACGTCGGGCTTGACTTCCCGGATGTTGTCTCCGATGGTTTCCATGTTTTCGGCGTAGTACACGCCCACGCCGGTGTAGAGGTACAAGTAAACCAGCATGCGCTCGTAGCTGTGGCAGAGCGGCAAAAAGGACACGGACTTGGCGTCTGG
>JBIIBX010000070.1:0-7462 GCA_044239185.1 Schleiferiaceae bacterium
CATCAACCCTGCAAGAAGGGGCGAGCGTCTCACTACACGCGACGACCGGACTCTGCTTGAAGAATAAAAATACACGGCCGTTTATGCAAATTGGGCGCGGGCGATTTTTTCCATTCCGAAATGCGCAGGGTTTTGATCCATTCGGTTTCGGTGGTGAGGTCCATGGCAACACACAGGTAGGTGTCTGGACGCAAGGACTGCAGAGCGGATTCGAACGTGGCTGTGTTTCGGTAGGGGGTTTCGATCAGCAATTGGGCCGAAGGAAGGGGGGTGTTCCCGGCGGACTTTTGCTCCAAGTGCGCCCACATCTTTTTGCGGGGACCGGGTTCAACCGGGAGGTACCCGTTGAAGGCAAATTGCTGCCCATTTAACCCACTGGCCATAAGCGCAAGCAGGAGGGAGGAGGGGCCAACCAAAGGAACCACGCGGATTCCCAAACGGTGGGCTTCGGCCACCACCAAGGCACCGGGGTCTGCCACACCGGGAACGCCTGCTTCGGAGATTAAGGCCACGGTTTCGCCTTCCAATGCCGGTTGCAGAAACTCCCGAATGCCTTGTTCCGGCTGGTGCTTATTTAATTCATGAACCACCAGACTGGGCAAGGAAATTTCGGGACAAATGGCTTTGAGGTGGTGACGAGCCGTCTTGGCGTTCTCTGCAATGTAAACGCGGGTGGTTCGAATGGTTTCCTGTACCTTCTCAGGAAACAGGTCCGAAGCCGCTGCAGGGCCCAAAAAAGTCGGGACCAGAACCAGCACTTAAACCAGGGTCAGTTTCTTTCGCAATTCGTCCACGTAGGTCCGGAAACGCTTGTCGGTCTCGGACAAGTTGTTCACGGTGCGGCAGGCATGAAGAACCGTGGCGTGGTCCTTGTTTCCACACTGCGCTCCAATGGTTGCCAAGGAGCTCTTTGTCAGTTGCTTAGCAAAAAACATGGTCAACTGGCGTGCTTGTACAATCTCGCGTTTGCGGGTCTTGCTTTTGAGCAACTCCGTGGGCATGTCGAAATAATCGCAGACCACCTTTTGGATGTAATCAATGCTGAGCTCGCGGGAAGTATTCTTGACAAACTTGTCAATCATCTGCTTGGCCAGTTCAACCGTGATTTTCTTCTTGTTCAAAGAAGATTGGGCCAACAAGGAAATCAAAGCACCCTCCAGTTCGCGAACGCTGGAGTGGATGGAATAGGCCAAATACTCGACTACGTCCTCAGGCATGTCGATGCCGTCGGTGTATAATTTCTTGCGCAATATGGCAATACGCGTCTCAAGGTCAGGCTTTTGTAGGTCTGCGCTCAATCCCCACTTGAAGCGAGAAAGGAGGCGTTGTTCCATGCCTTGCAAATCCACAGGAGCGCGGTCGGACGTCAATACCACCTGTTTTCCACTCTGATGCAAGTGGTTAAAGATTTCAAAGAAAACGTCTTGGGTCTTTTCCTTGCCGCTAAACGACTGCACATCGTCCATGATCAGTACGTCGATCATTTGGTAGAAGTGCACAAAATCGTTCTTGGTGTTGTTGCGGATGGAGTCAATAAACTGCTGCGTAAACCGCTCTGCAGAAACGTAGAGAACGGTTTTTTCGGGGTAGCGGTCCTTGATTTCGATACCAATGGCGTGGGCCAAATGGGTTTTGCCTAAACCAACTCCTCCGTAGATCAACAAAGGGTTGAACGAGGTGCCACCGGGTTTGTTGGCGACAGCGTAACCGGCAGAACGGGCCAAACGGTTGCAGTCTCCTTCGATGTAGTTGTCAAACGTGTAATTGGGATTCAGCTGGCTTTCCACATGGACCTTTTTCAGGCCCGGGATCACAAACGGATTCCGAATCCCCTCGACTCCGCCAATTTCCACCGGCATGGATACCAGCGGATTTTGGATAGGGGGACGGTTGGTAGAAGGAATCCTCAGCGATTGGGGTTCGCTGTTGCCGTAGGTGTTCTCCATAATGATGGAATACACCAACTTGGCATCTTCGCCCAATTCTTTAGTAATCGCAGATTTTAGAAGTTTGATGTAGTGGGCTTCCAACCACTCGTAGGTAAATTTGGAAGGCACTTGAACCGTTATCACTTTTCCCTGAAGCTTGAGCGCTTTGATTGGAAGAAACCACGTGGTAAATGCTTGTGCGGTGATGTTGTCCTGTATAAAGGACAAACAATTCTTCCAAACGGCTTCAGCGCTCCGTTCCATAGGGGGTGATCAGGTATTAAATTTGGACCTTCG
This sequence comes from Schleiferiaceae bacterium, assembly GCA_044239185.1. GTDB lineage: Bacteria > Bacteroidota > Bacteroidia > Flavobacteriales > Schleiferiaceae > CAMDTE01. The sequence goes on from JBIIBX010000070.1 coordinate 2,226, forward strand.
ACGGGTTGGCACGGTGCCAGAGTCAGGGGGTCTGTTTGAGTTCACAAATCTGTCAATAAATTCCTCATTAAAAAAATGTTTAGCCCCTTGATTTTAGGATATTTTTTATGTAAAGGAATTAATGGATTGACCTTCGCAAACGCAGTGAAAAGATTTTAAGTAATTAAAAACCAGCATTTTAATGTTTTTGAACAGTACGAAAATTCGCGTACGCTACGCGGAGACCGACCGAATGGGATATGTGTACTACGGGAACTACCCCACCTACTTGGAGGTAGGCCGTGTGGAGTGGTTGCGGGCACTGGGATTGAGTTACAAAGAGATGGAAGATGCCGGAACCATGTTGCCCGTTTTGAACCTTCGTATCAAATACATCCGTCCCGCCAAATACGACGATTTGCTAACCGTTGTGACCCGGGTTGATAAAATGCCCAGTACCCGTTTGGAGTTTCACCACGAGATTTTTGGACCCGATGGCGAGTTGCGCACGTTGGCTACCGTCGAGTTGGTCTTCGTAAATACCGAAACGGGAAAACCCACGGGTGTGCCCGACGCTGTTCGGGAAGCCATGGAGCCCCATTTTTCCGCCGATTAACCCGGGTGCTTCGCTGGAATCACGGTCGGTTTATCCAAGTGAAATGCCCGGATACGTGGTCAGTTACCCAGTGAACGGTATATACCCCGACCGGAAGGATCCCCAATGAGGGGCCGTCGTAATTGCCTGGTGATAGTCGTTTCGTTAAGACCACACGTCCAACCGCATCCAACCAGGTAACGGTAGCGTCGTCGGAAACCCCCATGCCGGTTTGGGTTGCCCATACGGGGGTGGGGAGCGTGGATGCTTCGTTTATGCCTGCTTTGGGCTGCAGAATAAGCCACGTGCCGAAGTCGCGGTGGAGCCGTGCCGCATTCGTCCCGTTGTTGCGCAAGGTGTCTGCCTGCAGAACCAATTCAGCGGCCCCGCGGAAAGTCATCCCCGACGTCCATTGGTGCGCAGATTCCAGGACCAAGGCGTCCATTTCGTTGCGTCCCACATGGGGCCAGCTGCGCATTAGTGCGTCTACCCAGACCTGCGTGTGCGCATAAATGTTGGCAAATGTGAGGCCGGGATACAATTTCTGGGTGGTATTAACGGCAGACCGGCCGCTCCAAAATTCGTTGTGTCCGTCCCAGCTAAACACCTTTTGCCAACCAAAGGCATTGAGGTGGCGGGAATAGCTGACGGCCCAATAATCCCCAAAGGCTTCGTCCAACGCGCGGCGTTCGTCCCCAAAGTTGGTGTTGGGCACAATTGCTTGCGAAATGGCGTGACCGTATTCGTGGACCACGACGTCGGCATCCTCGGCATCGTCGACTCCGCCTTCTCCAAAATACAGGCGCGGGGGAGTGGTTCCGTAATCAAAAAAGCTGTTGTCTTGTCCGTTGATGGCGTGTGGGTCGACCGGTATGGCGTAGGGAACCGCTCCAAATCCCAGGGCGGTGGTATGGTTTTTTAGGGTCTGGATGTGGTAAAAAGCATTGACGTCTTCAAATCCATCGTCGGTTCGGGAAAAAGAAAATTGAGGAGTGGAAGAGACCGCAGGAGCGACGGTTGGCGGATCAAAGTCTTGAATGACAACGGCCGGCGAGGACAAGCTAAAAACACCGCCGCTGAAGGTTGCACGGAAATTTTTGTTGACGCGGAGGGGGTTCAATACCGGTCCGTTTCCGTCGTTGAGGTCCGTGTAGATGCCACCGTAGACCGCACCGGCCTGGGTGAGGGGGTCGGGGTTAAACACGAGGCCCGATACGGTGGTGTCCGCATCTTGGGCAAAGTGAACCAGCAAATCTTGCTCAGACAAAAGAACGCCGGTTTCCGCGTGGTGAAACCGTTCCCACCAGCGGTGGTCGGGCGTTGTAAGCCGTTCGCGGGTTCTGTAGGCGGGCGCCCAGGTTTGCTGGCTTTCGTCGAAGTAGTAAACCGCCTCACCGGTGGATGCCGAAGGGGTAAAAATCTTCGCCTCGGTGGGCAACAATTCTGCCCGGTTGCGCCACGGCATGGCTGCGGAAACGATCCGGCCGTCGCGCTGGGTGCAAACATTGGCTTGCAGACCAACGGCAGCAACCCCCTGGTTGTATATCCCAAAGAGTCGGTAGTGGGCCGTTGGCGTGGTGGACGTGTGTTCCAAGCGGTAGGACCAGCCCAAGGGAAGGGGGAGTCGCCCCTGCAGCCACTGCTCCACGGCTTCGTTGCTGCGGGCTTGGAGCGGACTTTGGGGGTAAAACAATACTTGAGAATAAACGCCGAATGAGCTTAAAATCAACAGAATGAGCAGTGTTCCTTTTTTCATGGGGAGGGCGTCAAAAGAGGGAATTGGCGGTTTTGGGAGGAAGGTAAATGCGGCAAGTCGTTTGACCCATGGTACCCGGAAAATCGAGTCTTCTTTGGGTTTCGTCGTCCAGTACAAGCGCGTCATCGGGCACAGGGGGGGCGTAAACAGCAGGTGTCCAGGGGCGTTCTTGGGTCAGAATTCGCACTTCGTCCCACAAATTCTGTTCCAAAAAAGAGCGCAACAGCGACGGACCTCCTTCAACGAGAACCGAGCGAATTCCACGGCCGTGGAGGGCTTTCAGCATTTCGTCCGGGCTGGAAACCAGGAGGACGTCTTCAGGCACGTCGGAAACGGGGGTGCCTACGACCACGCGAACGGGATTTTTGGAACCCACCAAACGGGCATTCAGCTGCGGTCGATCCAGGTCCCAGGTCCTTGCCCCGACGGCGATGGCATCCTCTTCCGAGCGCCATTGGTGCACCACCGCTTGGGCCTCCAGCGATGAAACCGCATAGGGGCCGGGGTGTTCCGGTGTGCGGAATCCGTCCATACCGCCTTCCGGGGTTTGGGCCCATTTCAGCACGACGTAGGGCCTATTCTGTTCTACAGAAACCAAAAACCGTCGGTTGATCCAACGGCAGTGGGATTGGATTTCTGGCGAGGCCGCTTCCACAAGCACGCCGTGTTGCGCCAAGATCTCGACCCCTTTTCCCGCAACCCGGGGATCGGGATCCAGGGTACCGTAGACCACCCGCTGGATTCCGGCCTGCACCAAAGCGTGGGCGCAAGGGGGTGTTTTCCCGAAATGCGCACACGGTTCCAACGTGACGTAGGCAGTCGTTTCGGCCAACAACGGGAGAAATTCGGCAGGAAGATTTGCCAATGCGACCGCTTCGGCGTGCGGGAGCCCGGCGCGGGCATGAAAGCCCTCAGACAAGAGCCTTTCGTCGGGTGTTCCGGGACGGTAGATCAAGCAACAGCCAACCACAGGATTTGGAGCGGTGTTGCCCAAAGCACGCAGCGCTAACTCCGCAGCACGAAGCATACCTTTGCGGTCAGCAGCTCGGAGTGAATCCATTTCCCAAAGATAATGCGCATGACAGGGTTAGAGGGCCATCGTTTGTTTTTGCAGTCGGCACAGAAAGGTGGTCATTCTGAGCGGGAGGCTCGTGCCCTTTGGCACATTTGGTTGATGGACCGCCTGGAGTGCACCCGCACCGAGTGGATGCTGGACGAACGGGAGACGTTGGCGCCAGACCGGGAAAAACGTTTGCGTGAAGATGCACGTAGATTAGCGCAAGGAGTTCCTATTCAATACATTACAGGAATAAGCCACTTTGCGGATGTGACGCTGTGCATCGGGCCGGGGGTCTTGATTCCCCGTCCAGAAACGGAGGCGTGGGTGGTGGAATGGACGCTGAAACTGCCTCAGGATGCGCGGGTTATGGACGTGTGTTCCGGGTCCGGCTGCATGGGTTTGGCGGTCGCTCAAGCCCGTCCAGATGCAGCCATAACGGCCGTTGAGTGGTCTTCGGAAGCCCTTCTGTGGCTGCACAAAAATGCGGAACCATACAAGAACGCGGAAGTCCTCCACTGGGATGCTTTGACCGATCCTCCGGCAAGACCTGCTTCGCTGGACCTGCTGATGTCCAATCCACCGTACATCCCACAGAACGAGTCGTCCACCCTGGCCCTGCATGTGCGGGACCACGAGCCGTCGGAAGCCCTGTTTGTTCCGGACGACGACCCTCTGGTCTTTTACCGGTCGTTGATTGCGTGGGGGGCGTTTTTGCTGAAGCCTCAGGGATGGATCACCTTGGAATGCCATACCCAAAAAGCCGAAGAAGTCCGGTCTTTGTTCGTTGGACCCGGGTGGGCTTCGGTGGCTGTACAAACGGATATTTTTGACCGCCCTCGCTTTGTTAGCGCCCAATGGCTCGGTATCTTTACCCCATGACCCTTCCGGCCAATTCCGACCCCAATTACCTTCGCATCCAGCATTTGCGGAATGAATTGCACGCCCACAACCGCCGGTATTACGTAGAAGACAAGCCGTCCATCAGCGACGAAGAATTCGATCGCCTTTTGCGAGAATTGGAAGCCCTGGAAAGCGCCCATCCGGAATGGACAGATCCCAATAGCCCGACCTTGCGGGTGGGAGGTGCGGTCACCAAGAAGTTTGCCTCCGTCGCGCACAAGGTTCCGATGCAAAGTCTGGCCAATACGTATTCCCAGGAAGAGCTCGATGCCTTTTTTGACCGGGTAGAATCCTCCTTGCCCACCGAAGCCGTGGTGTATGTGTGCGAATTGAAGTACGACGGCATTGCATTGAGTTTGCACTACAAAAACGGACAATTGTTCCAAGCCGTTACTCGGGGAGACGGTGTTGCCGGCGACGATATTACGGCCAACGTGCGAACCATTGCGACGGTTCCCCTGGTGCTCCAAGGAGATTTTCCCGAGGAGTTGGAAGTGCGGGGCGAAGTATTTCTGCCGTTTTCGGCCTTTGAATCGCTCAACCAAGAGCGCCGGGAAATGGACGCAGAGCCGTTTATGAATCCCCGAAATGCCGCCAGTGGCAGCTTAAAGCTCCAAGACTCCGCCGAAGTAGGAAAGCGCGGATTGGCCTTTATGCCTTATTTGCTGGTCAACGGATCCGGAATAGAATCGCATGCAGCCGGATTTGAACGCTTGTCCGAATGGGGTTTCAAGGTTCCTCAAGAAGTCCTCAATACCCTGAAAATTGCGGACCACCGGAACGAGGTGTACCGATTTTTGTCCCACTGGGATTCCCACCGAGAGCAACTGCCCTTTGGGATTGACGGTGCTGTTGTAAAGGTGAATTCCATGGACCAGCAGCGCAAATTGGGCAGCACCGCCAAAGCGCCGCGTTGGGCCATTGCCTACAAATACAAAGCCTTAGCC
>JBIIBX010000069.1:0-7462 GCA_044239185.1 Schleiferiaceae bacterium
CAAGCGAGACGAATGGGTTCTCAAGCTGGAGGGAGTCGATTCGGAAGCCGAATTGGCCCCCTTGCTGGGCCAACTGGTTTGGTTGCCCGATGCTTTGCTTCCTCGTTTGAAAGAGCATCAATTTTACTACCACGAGCTGTCTGGTTTTGCTGTAGTCAACGAAGACCTTGACGAGGAGGGTACGGTACACGATGTATTGGACCGACCCGGTCAGCCGCTTTTGGAATTGCACATGGGACCGGAAAAGCGATTGGTTCTGGTTCCCTGCGTCGACGCTTTTATTGTTCGCGTCGATCGGGAACAACGGGTTTTGCATTTGGCAGCTCCTGTTGAATTGTTTTCCCTGTAACTGTGACTTTTGATTTCCGCGGTATTTCCGTGGAGCACCAACAGGCTGCCCAGAAAATTGGGACAGATGCGGTTCTTTTGGCCGGTTTTTTCTTGAAATTCGCTTCAAAATGGGGCGAAACCAATTCGCAGGGAGCCGATTTGGGAGCCGGTTCGGGGGTCATTGGATTGCTTTTGGCCCATCGACTCCCGCTGACCCAGGTCTATTTGGTCGAAAAAGAGGAGCTTGCCGCATCAGAATGTGCGCAAAATGCCCGGAATACCGTGGGAGCGCAGCGTGCATTGGCCGTTCAGGCATCCATCCCCGATTGGACCCCACCGCAGCCTTTGGACTGGGCGGTATCCAACCCTCCTTATTTTACGGGTCTACTGACGGGAAACACCCGGCGCGATACCGCCAGACACCGCTCCCATCTTCCCCCTGAAGCCTTGGGCGCTTGGTGCAAAGCGCATATTCGGATAGGAGGTTCTTTGGCCTTGGTGGTTCCGGATGCGTCGGATTACGTTGCACACGGTGGCCTGCCTTCGCTGTGGATCGCCGTCAGTGCGCGGCCCGACGAAAAACCCACCCGCCACTTGGCTTTATGGACCGACTGGGGGAACCCCAGCGAAACCAGCGAAAAGCAGACGGCTGCACCAGAAAGGCACGAGTCGCTTTACGACGCAGAAGGCCAGCCGTCGGAATTCTACCGGGATTTGTGCGGAACGTTGATGCTGCGAATGCCTCCTATTCCGGTAAAACGCGGGTAACGTCGTGAAAAACAATCCCGTATTCGCGCAATTCTTCCAGTAAAGGGTTGTACCACTCGGGGTGAATGGGGATGACCGAACCTTTTTGCGTTACTTGCTCTTTGAGAATTCGGCGGACCGCCATGGCCAAAGGCAGTCCCACGGTATGGGCCATGGCCGTTTTCTCGGGACCCTGGCCTTTGACCACCAAACTCGAGGTCAATTCGTGGGTTTTCCCGTGGAGCTGGTAAACCACCTTGTGCCACATAACCAGCATGTCGGTATCCAGCGGGCCCATGGTCCATTTTTTGGAGAGAATGTGCTCCAAGACCTGGGCGGGTGTTCCCTTGTCAAGGCCAATGGGCTCGTCTTTGAACAAGTCCAGCCAAGTCAAACGCTCCATCAAATCGTCGTCCTGGGGAATGCTCAAGTAGTGCATCAACTTGATTTCCACGGAATTGTACGGGTGGTAGGCCAAGAACGCATTTACAAAGGTTCGGTGCGTCATTTCAGAAACCCCTTCCAAGAGGTAGCTGTCGTCGGTCATGCCCAATTTGACAAAGACGTCCCAAGCTCGGCAAAAACCCGGCCTGCGCAGCGTTCCTCGGTAGATGGTCGGAATGGTATCCAAGCCATACACGGACCGGTATTGCAGCGAATCGCGGTTGGCATAGCCTTCAAAGCGCCCGTAACCGGGAATGTCTATAAATTCGGTGCGGCGAAAGACTTGGTGGTACGGGATAAACTTGTAGGTTCCTTCCTGCTTGAATTTAACCGCTCCGCCTGCTCCAGCCAAAACAACATTCCGGGGATTCCAGGTGAATTTGTATTGCCACGGATTGGAGGGAGACTCAGGAGCCAACAGGCCCCCGGTAAAACTCTCAAAACCCAACAACTCTGCCCCTTGGTTGCGAACTTCGTCGAGCAACTTCATGGCCGAGAGGTGATCAATGCCGGGGTCTACCCCTATTTCGTTCAGTAAAATCAATCCTTTTTCTGCAGCCTTTGGGCCCAAAGCCCGCATGGCGTCGGATGTGTAGGAGGCCGTTGCCAAATGCACGCCCAGATCCACGCAATCTTCTGCAATTTCCGGATGCATGAATGCAGGCAACATGCTGACAACAATGAACTTACCTTTAATTAATTCGCGTCTTTTCTCCCGATCGTTTGCATCCAATGCCACCGCTTGTCCTCGCGGATGTCCTTGGAGTTTTTGCGTGGCCCATTCCAGATTTTGGTCTGCCAGGGTGAGCATCCAGTCTTCGTCGCTGGCATGAGCGAGCAAATAGTCAATCAAACTCTGGGTGGAGCGGCCTGCTCCAAGTACCAAAAGGGTGCGCATGGGGTTGTTCAAAAGTGAGTTTCCAAAAGTACGCTTCACCGCACTACCTTTGCATAACCCTTGTATTTAAAACACCATGCTAAACCTTTCTTCCGCTCATTGGAATCTTTCTCCCAGTGAGCTAACGGAAGCCGCATTGGCTTCTGGACGCGCTACTCTTACCGACAAAGGCGTTTTGTCCATCCGAACCGGAAAATTTACGGGCAGATCGCCCAAAGACCGTTTTATCGTTCGCGATGAATGGTCTGCTGACCGGGTTTGGTGGGGCGAAGTGAACATTGCTTTTGACCTGGAACAATTCAAAAGCCTTCGCACCAAAGTAGAAACGTATTTGTCGGACAAACCCCTGTTCGTTCGTGACGTCGAGGCCTGTGCAGACGCCCGATTTGCTTTAAAAGTACGCACGGTTACCGAATGGGCCGAATGCAGCCTGTTCGCCCACAACATGTTTTTGCGGTTGACCGATGAGCAACGTGCCCATTTTACACCGGAGTGGACCTTGTTGCACGCGCCGGGTTTTCAAGCGGATCCTACCGTCGACGGCACGCGTCAAGGCAATTTTGCCATCCTCTGCTTCAGCGAGAAAACCATCTTGATTGGCGGCACCGGGTACACGGGCGAAATCAAGAAAAGCATATTTTCTGCGCTGAATTTCTTGCTTCCGACCCACCAGAACACCCTGCCCATGCACTGTTCTGCCAATGTGGGTAAATCCGGAGATACCGCCCTTTTCTTTGGTTTGAGCGGCACCGGGAAGACCACCCTTTCTGCCGACCCCAACCGCATGCTCATTGGCGACGACGAACACGGCTGGGCCCCCGACGGCACCGTATTCAATTTTGAAGGCGGATGCTACGCCAAGGTCATTGACCTCTCCGAAGAAAAAGAGCCCGACATTTTCCGGGCGATTCGGCCCGGAGCCTTGTTGGAAAATATTGTCTTCCACGAAGGCACCACCACTCCGGATTACACCGATTCAACCATTACCGAGAACACCCGGGTTTCCTACCCCATTGACCACATTGACCTCATCCAGGTTCCCTCTGTAGGCGATGCCCCTCAGAATATTTTCTTCTTGACGGCTGACGCTTACGGGGTTTTGCCCGCTATTTCCAAACTGAGTCCGGAACAAGCTGCGTACCACTTTATGTCCGGTTACACCGCCAAGGTGGCAGGAACCGAAGTAGGAGTCACGGAACCTTCTGCGACTTTCTCCGCGTGTTTTGGTGCCGCATTTATGCCCCTCCATCCTGCCGTCTACGCAGAAATGCTGAGCAAAAAGCTCAAAGACAGCAACATCCACGTGTGGTTGGTCAATACCGGTTGGGTCGGTGGTGCTTACGGGGTGGGCGAACGCATCAAGCTGAAATACACCCGCGCCTTGATTACAGCAGCGTTGGACGGTCGGTTGCAAAAGGAATCCTTTGCCCGCGACGAACGTTTTGGAATGGATTTCGCGACTTCGTGCCCCGAAGTTCCCTCCGAATTCCTCACCCCCCGTGCCGCGTGGGCAGACGGAGCGGCCTACGACGCGCAAGCGGACATGTTGGCCGGAAAATTCCGTGCGAATTTCACCAAATTCGCGGAACAAACTCCCGACGCTATTCGCGAGGCAGGGCCCAAGGCCTAATTGCCTTACCGATCTTATTGATAAGGGCTGCCTCGGTTGGGGCAGCCCTTTTTTTTAACCGTATAATCAGTTGAAATTCAAGCGGTTGGTTACAATTTATCGTTGGCCAGATTCGCCAGTTCCGAGCGTTCGCCCTTCTCCAAAGACATGTGCGCATAGAGGTGCGCCCCTTTCAACCGATCGACGAGGTACGAAAGTCCATTGGATTGTTCGTCCAAATAAGGCGTGTCAATTTGGTGGACGTCCCCGGTGAAAATAAACTTGGCATTCTCGCCCGCGCGGGTGATGATGGTTTTCACCTCGTGCGGGGTCAGGTTTTGGGCCTCGTCTACAATGAAAATGATATTTGACAGCGACCGACCGCGTATAAAGGCCAATGGAGTAACGACAATCTTCTCGTTCTCCACCATCTCGTCGATTTGCTTAAAATTCCGATCCCGTTCGCCAAACTGGTTTTTGATAAACTTCAAATTGTCCCAAAGGGGCTGCATGTAGGGATTGATCTTGGCCTCTGCATCGCCTGGCAAAAATCCAATGTCCTTGTTGCTCAGGGGAACAATGGGGCGCGCCAGGTAAATCTGTTTGTATTCCCGACGTTGCTCCAGGGCACCGGCCAACGCCAAAAGTGTTTTGCCCGTTCCCGCAACTCCCGTGAGGGTTACCAATTTGATCTCCGGATGCAAAATGGCATGGAGCGCAAACGTTTGTTCGGCATTCTTGGGTTTGATTCCGTATACCGACGTTTTCTCGACCAACTCCAAGGTTTCCGTTGGACCGTGAAAAAATCCCAAACAGCTCGATTTTCCGGACTTTAAAACATAGAATTGATTGGGTTGAAGCAGGCATTTGGCGGATACTTTTCCTCCAGCCACCACCACCTTTCTACTTGCATACAACTGCGAAATCAACTTGGCCGGAACCCCCTCCAAAGTCTCTCTCCCCAGGTGCATGCTTTGTACGTTCTGAATTTTCCCCGTTAGAAAATCTTCCGCAGCCACGTTCAGCGACTTGGCCTTCAGCCTTAGATTGATGTCCTTGGTCACCAAAATAACCTCGCGCGTGGGCTCTTCCAATTGGAGATGGAGCGCCGTATTCAATATCTTGTGGTCATTCTTGGGCGAACCAAAGAGTTTTGTTGCATCCAAAGCATCGGGCACGTTGGCAGCCATGACGACCTTGAACTTGCCTTTCCCCGGCCCGTTCAATGGAATCCATTGATTCACCGTTCGCTTCCCTGCTTTCTTGTCCAAAAAGCGAATAAATTCGCGGGCTTCGTAATTCTTGGTGTCGTTGCCTTTCTTGAATTCATCCAACTCTTCCAGCACCGCCAAAGGAATGGCCACGTCGTGCTCGTCAAATTCCATAATGGAATGGTGGTCAAACAGAATGACCGACGTGTCTAAAACAAAAATTTTCTTCGGCTTTTTACTGGATCTAACCGGTTTTGCATTTGGAGTGGATGCCATGGATAAGGTATCTTTAAGTGCGTAAAATACTACAATTTACCAAACTCCGTGGGTCGAAAAGGTTAATTCTTGCCCTTTTGCTTTTTGGAGGTAATCCAACCGAAACATGCATTCAGAAGACGTAATCGCCCAGTTGCAAGCCATGGGATTCCAAGACGAAACCTTGGTGCAAACCTTGATGCATGAAGGCCAACTCCAAGAAGTGGTTGCAGGCACCTACATTGCAGATCCGGGCACTCCTGTGGATTTTGTCCCGCTGGTCTTAAAAGGCACACTGCGCGTTGTCCGGGTGGACGAGGCCCACGACAAAGAACTCTTTTTGTACTTTTTGCGCGAGGGTAGCACGTGCGCAAGCACCATCAGCTGCTGCATGTCCTCCACCGTTGCCCATGTGGAAGTCGTTGCGGAAGAAGACAGCACGTTGTTTGTTCTGCCTTTGAAACGCGCTACCGAATGGTTCGATTCCTTTCCCGAATGGCGTCGGTTTGTGTTGCAGTCGTACCAACAACGTTTTGAAGAAGCGCTGCAGGCGCTGGACTCGGTCGCCTTCCGCCAACTCGATGAGCGGCTGCTGAACTATTTACACGAGCGGAGCAAGGCATTGAACCAAACCGTCTTGCCCTTGAGCCACGGAGAAATTGCCACCGCGCTGCATTCTTCGCGGGAAGTAATTTCCCGTTTGCTTAAAAAGTTAGAAAACGACGGACGCTTGGAACTTGGGCGCAATCGAATTACGTTGTTAAACGAATAACCGGAATTGCCTCGGTCGTCCTCGCTTACCGGCAGATACCGCCCCCCTTTTTGTACCTTTGCCGCATGATTCAACGCATTATTCGATTGGGCATCGCAACGGGATTCGTGGCGTTGGCTGTTTGGCAGTTTATTGAAGGGGAAATTGGCAATGGAATTTTTTGGATTCTTCTTACTGTCGTTCCGGTGTTCCTGTTTCTTCGGCACGAGCGCATTCTCCTTGCCCTTTGGTACCTCCGTAAGCAAGACATGGCGAGCGCGGCCAAGCACTTGTCTGCCATTCGCACTCCGGAAACGACTCTTCTAAAAGGACAGTTGGCCTATTACTACTTTCTGCAGGGCGTGCTGGTTTCCCAAACCAACCTGACCAAGGCCGAACAGTGGATGAAAAAAGCCCTGCAAACCGGATTGCGTCAAAAGGAAGATCAGGCCATGGCCAAGCTGCAATTGGCCGGCATGGCCTTGTCCAAGCGTCGAAAAATCGAAGCCCAAACCTTGCTTACCGAAGCCAAAAAATTGGACACCCGGGGGTTGATGTCTGACCAAATCAAAATGCTGAAGGACCAACTCAAACGCATTTAAATTCGGTTCTGCGGAACGCAAAAAAAGAGCCCCCCGAACGTTCCGTTCGGGGGGCTCTTTTTTGTTCCTGAAAGTCCGGTCCGGCAGGGGAACGGAATCTCACTTACTTTTTCTCTTTGGGTTGCAAGGATGCACTCAAATCTTTGCTGATGGCAGAGCGTTCAACCCGCAGGCGGGTATTCTCGGAGTCAATCACCACAGAGGTTTCATTGATTTCCAAAATCTTACCGTGAATGCCTCCAATGGTGACCACTTTCATCCCTTTCTCCAGGGCGGAACGGAACGAGGCTTCTTCTTTCTGGCGCTTCATTTGCGGGCGCAACATAAAGAAGTACATAACGCCAACGATGGCGATAATGGGCAGGAAGCCCATGATTCCACTGGAATCGGCTTGCAATAAAATGGACAGGGTATTCATATTAGGATTTGGGATTTACTTCGGCTGTGATTTTTAAAACATGCACATTGGGGACGGTGTTCGCTGTCAATGTGACGGTTTTCTCTTGTTTCCCCGCACGCTTGTTGGAATCAAACGAAACGTTGATAACACCTGTGGCACCTGGTGCAATCGGCGTACGTGGGTATTCGGGGACGGTGCACCCGCAGGATCCATTG
>JBIIBX010000071.1:0-7453 GCA_044239185.1 Schleiferiaceae bacterium
GGGGGCCAACCGGGCGACCCCCACCCAATGGATCCAAACCGGTATCCAGGCTCCAGCCACGAGCCACCTCGTCCCCCTTCCTGCCTCCTTGTACACGGACCAAGCCGACCCCGCCGCCAACAAAACCAGCAAAACCAGATACCAGGTGTCCGGAAAAACGCCTTCCTGCGCAGAACTCGGGTGGTTGCCCCATTGGGTCAATAGCGCTACGGCTTGGTCGACGTAGTACGTTGCTTTCAATTCCCAATCCCTCCAGGCGTACTCCAAAGAGGACAGGGAAAAAACTTCAAAGAGTAACGCCTCTGCGAGTCCCTGAAAGATCCAGTACCCCAATAACAGTTCAAACAAGGGACCGGCCACGGCATTGGAGAACAAAAAAACCCAGGAAAATTGATGGAAAACGAGTACCGTCAAAGGCAATGTGGCCATTTGGGCGGCCCAGGAGGTCCACCAAGCCGCCTCCCACGCCGGTATTTTTTGGGGCGCCCAAAGCAAAATGCCCGCCAAGGAAACCACGCTCAATTGAAATCCGAGATCCAACAGCCAGAGAGGGAAACAGGCCAACAACAAAAGAGCGACCAAGGTCAAATGATGCAGACCCACCTGGGGCCGGTGCAACCAACGGCCCAAAACAGCCACAAAAGCCATCAACGCCGAACGTACGGCGCTCGGTGCTCCCCCGCTGACAGCGGTAAACCCCACCACCGCCACCAGACCCAAAATTTCAAAGAGTCGGCCTCTTTTCGGGCCCGCTTTTTTGGCGAAAAAAGCAAAAAACGAGAAAATCAAAGCCATGTGAAAGCCGCTGATGGAAACAATGTGGGCCAGTCCCAACCGGGCGAACCCCGTGCGGATTTCGGGCGAAATTTCAGACCGATCACCCACCAAAAGCGCTTTGATCAATCCACGGGTTTCTCCCGAATACGACCACTGATCAATCCGCTGAACAGCGGCTTGCTGGATTTTCATAAACAGCCCTTTCCAACGAAAATCCGAAGTCGCACTTCCTAAGGGAGTGCCTTGTTGTACCCACATCTGCCCCGAAAAGCCCTGCGGTCCAAAAACGGCGCGTGCAGAAAATCCTCCCGGAATGGATGCAGGCGTCAAGGGCTCTACCTGGGCCGAAACCTGCCAAACAGAAGGAAATTCCTGCGGCATGTGCACGGTATCCAACCAAACCATGCGCCACCGAAACCCCTCCGAGTCTTCAAACGTTCGGTTGTCCCAACAAACCCCGGCACCTTGAAAAAGAGAACGTACTTCGGGAGCACCGGGCCATGCGTTCTCGGTGCGTTCAAAGCCCAAACACGCAAAACCCAAGAAAAGAGCTGCAACCGCTCCCAGGCGCCACCTCCAGACCACCCCGAGTGTGGACAGCCCCAGTCCCAAGGCCCACAGGGGCACGCAGGACTCCAAAAAAACACCCCCTTTTTCCGGCAACAAAACCTCCGTTTGGGAAAGAAATCCACCCAAACACCAGCCCAGCAAAGGAACCAACCACGGATACGCATTCACCCGGTAAAAGTCGGACGACCTCTTGCCGGCAGTCGGTTGCAAACGTCTATAAACAGGTAGCGGCGCAATCAACGCCTAACACTCCCATCGGCCTCGAGCCGCTTTAAGCGTTTATCGCCCCAATACGGTCGAAGTGAGAACCGTTCCGGGGTAATAATGCCGGAGGATCTCTTCTACGGAGTACCCCAACCGGGCCATGCGAAAGGCTCCTTCTTGGGACAATCCCACTCCGTGCCCAAATCCTTTGCCGCGCAACACCACCTCGGCGCCGGCGTCTTCCACCGTGAAATAGGTAGAGCGCAACCCGAATTTCTCGCGGACCTCGCGGAGCTTCAGGGTTTTCCCTCCGTATTGGAACAACGCCCGCCGTTCGTCGGCTTGAACAATGCCCAGAACCGCCTGGCGAAAAGGGGCATCGCCGGGGTTTTGTCCCATTTTGGTCGCAAAAAAACGAACAAACGCTTCTTTGTCCACGCGCTTGGTCCAGCGGGTTTGGGGACACCGCAGGCTAAAGGTGTCCGGCTGGGCAACCAAATACGGAAAAGGCTTGGACCACACCTCTTCCGACCGCGAGGTGTATCCGCCCGAATTCGCATGAAAAACCGCTTCAATGACCCGACCAAATCCATCCACCAAAACGGTGTCGCGCGTGGACCATGCGGCCAAGGTTATATCCGAAGCATGGGCCCCGTAGGGCAATCCATGAAAGACCTGGGAACCTACGCCGTCGCTGACCATGTAGCCCTCTGAATCGTGTTTTTTCTGGTTGCGCATCAGCCAGGTTCGCGCGATTATGGCCTGAACCCGGTAGTAATTGGGATGAAACAAGGTTCCCCCTTCCGCCTCCACTACACCGGCTACATAATCTTCCACGGGAACATAGGCAATCGGCAGCAGGCCCGATCCCCTTGGAGTAACGACGAGTGAACCGTGCATCCGTCTCTCCGTCCCCGATGCACGCAATCCAAAAGCAGCACTGGAACGAGTAGGTTCGATGGGCACCCAGGTCACAGCGGCAATGCCCGATGCCAAAGGCGATTCCCCGGATCTACTTACCAGCAATCCCGTTCCGCTTCGCTCTACCGCATAGCTCATCTTGACCCGGCCCAATGCCCGTTCCAAAGTGTCCCACCCCGCGAACTCCGTCCGCTTTACCAACACCGCAAAATCACCCGTTAGGGGCCGAAGGAGCACCCGCGCGGGATATCCCGACGAAAATTGGCGTACCGAAACCAACGCGGGCAAGCGTTCTCCTTGTTGCGTTTGGGCGTGCAAAGCCCGACTCCCGGGCAAAAATGCCAAAAGTACCAGCATCCAAGGGGCAATCCCTGTGCGGACCCACGCCTGCATGCGGGCAGCCAAACGCTCTACCACACCCGGCTCTCCCAATTGGGCATGGACCTCGCGGTAGGCGTTTAGTTGGGCATCTCGGTGTTCCTGGGAGACCAAGTCAACCACAGCCTTTTGTACTTTTTTAGGCGCCGCATCTCCTTGCAGCAACTCCGGAACGACCCGTCTGTTGGCAATAAGATTGACCAGCGACACAAACGGTACCCGAACCAAGCGCTGGGCCAGGAAAAAAGACAGGGGATGCAACCGGTACACCACCACCTGCGGAACTCCCCACAAGGCCACCTCCAGCGTCGCCGTCCCGCTGGCCACAACAGCCACATGCGACGAACGCACCAAGCCCTCCGTTTGGCCATACACCACCGGCAACCCAAAGGATTCGTACACGTCCGGAGCCAGATGAGGCACCCCCGCTACCACAAATTCAAAGTCGGGCAACAAACGGGCCACCTCGGCCATTAGCGGCAACAAAACCTCCACTTCTTGGCGACGGCTTCCGGGCAAAAGGGCAATCCGTGGCCGATCGCCTGCTGGCAGCGCAGACTGGGACAACCGATCCACTAACGGATTTCCTTCGTACAAAACGCGCACCCCGCGGTCCCTAAAAAAGTCCGTCTCAAAAGGCAAAATAGGAACCAAAAGGTCTACGTTTTGGGCCAAAGCACGCGTCCTGCCGGGTTTCCATGCCCAAGCCGCCGGCGCAATGTACTGCACTACTTTTCCGCCTTTGTCCCGGTAACCGCCTTGGGTCAATCGCTTGGCCAATTGGGCATTGAACGATTGAAAATCTACCAAAATCACCAGGTCCGGTTGCCATTCCTGCACAAAATCCGACGCCTTTCGGAGCAAGCGCAGCATGCGGGGCAACGCGCGCACCACCTCCACAAAGCCCATCACAGAAAGGCGGTCCAACCCCACCTCGGGAGCCTTCCCAGCAACTTTCTCCAAGGCCGACCCGCCCCAAAACCGAATGTCCGACTGGGGTTCGTGCCGCAACCAAGCCTCGGCCCACTGGGCCGCGTGGGCATCGCCCGACGGTTCCCCGGCCAAAACAAAGACGCGCAAAGG
Organism: Schleiferiaceae bacterium; assembly: GCA_044239185.1. Classification (GTDB taxonomy): domain Bacteria; phylum Bacteroidota; class Bacteroidia; order Flavobacteriales; family Schleiferiaceae; genus CAMDTE01. Next base: position 3,934 of record JBIIBX010000071.1, read on the forward strand.
GGTCACAGATATTCCCACCTCCAGTACCCTACGCCGATTACGTACAAAATGCTCGCCACCAGCAAGCCCATGGCCATGCCTTCGCGTTTGGCCCAAAGGGCAGCGAAAAACAACCCTGCATTGATGAAAACGCCCAAGGCGAAAAGCCGGAGCAGCAAAAACTCCCACAAATCGGAATCGATTTTTTCTACCGCGGGGAGCCCGGGATACACTTCGCGCAAAACCGCCCAGGCAAACCACGGGGTACTTGCGCCCACCAGAAAGCCAACGGCTGTTTCCAGTTCCGACCGTTCCAAGGGTTTAAGCCATGCAAATTTCATGGTTCCAACCGGTTGTGCCAAGCTCCCAAGGAAGCGTACGCGGTGAGGTCGTAGGAAACGGGTACCACGCTCACGTAGCCCTGGGCCAGGGCCCATTCGTCGGTGTCTTGGCCGTGGTCCTCGTTAATGAAAGAGCCCGTCAGCCAGTAATAAGACTTTCCGCGGGGGTCTTCGCGTTGGTCGAACTCTTCCACCCACTTGGCCTGAGCCTGGCGGCACACCTTGATGCCGGCATACGGGGCCATGGTCGGTTTTGGGAAATTGACATTCAAACAAGTTCCGGCGGGCATTCCCCCTTGCAAAACCTCCCGGGCAATCTGCTCAATCCACGGCATGCACGCGTCAAAAGGAGCGTCCCACCGGTAGTCCAACAGGCTAAACCCGATGCTCGGGATTCCCTGCATGGCGCCTTCCACGGCAGCAGACATCGTTCCGCTGTAGATGACATTGACCGAGGCGTTCGACCCGTGGTTGATTCCGCTCACCACCAAGTCGGGTTTGCGGTCAAGCAAGGCATGCACCGCCAGTTTGACGCAGTCCACCGGGGTTCCGCTGCATGCATACTCTTTTTGAGGGCCAGCGTCTACATGCAATTGCTCGCTGCGCAGCAGGTTGTTCAGGGTAATGGCATGCCCCATGCCGCTTTGGGGGCTGTCCGGAGCCACCACCACCACATCGCCGATGCGGTTCATCACCTGGATCAAGGTTCGGATTCCGGGTGCGGTTATGCCGTCGTCGTTGCATACCAAAATCAAGGGGCGCTCCTGCCAATTTGCCATGTTGCAAATCTAATTCGTAAGTCGGCACGGGTTTTGTATTTTCACACCCGAAAACAAATTCAACCATGATTATCATTCTCCTCTTCTTTATGGCCGTTGGCTTTGGTGTGCAATGGCAGTTGAAAAGACGCTTTAAGCGCTACCAAGAAGAATTTTTGCCCAGCGGACTGAGCGGACGCCAAATTGCCGAGCGCATGCTGGCCGACCACGGCATTTCCGACGTGCGGGTGATTTCTGTTCCTGGTTCTTTGACGGACCACTACAACCCCCAAGACAAAACGGTCAACCTGTCTCCCGAAGTCTACAGCGGCCAAAGCGTTGCGGCTGCAGCCATTGCGGCCCACGAATGCGGCCACGCCGTGCAGCACGCCACCGCCTACGCCTGGTTGACCATGCGCTCCAAGATGGTGCCCATGGTGAACTTCAGTTCCCAAATCATGAACGCCCTGTTTTTGCTCTCAATCTTAGGAGTTGCGGCATTCGGATTGAACTACGGATTGATGATCCAAGTCATCATCGCCGCCCAGGCCGTTCTGACCGTCTTTGCCGTGGTTACCCTTCCCGTGGAATACGACGCCAGCCGCCGCGCCTTGGTGTGGCTGGAAAGCACCTCCATCACCGTGGGCATGCACCAGGACCAAGCCAAAGACGCGTTGAAGTGGGCCGCTCGCACCTATTTGGTTGCGGCCATTGCCTCTGTGACGCAGTTGGCCTACTACATCATGCTCTACATGGGCCGCAGCGACGACTAATCGTCCAAGAAACCCATGCTCAGGCCTTACGCCTCCTCCGACGCAGCGGGCGTTTTGGCCCTCTACGCCCCTTTTGTAGCGGAGTCGGGAATTACGTTTGAGACGGAAATTCCGTCCCTGCCCGATTTTGAAAAACGCCTGGCAACCCTTGCTGGGCGTTTTCCATTTTGGGTTTGGGAAACCGACGGCAAGGTGGTCGGATACGCCTATGCAGCCCCCCACCGGGAACGAAAGGCCTACCAATGGGCCGTCGAAACCAGTGTGTACGTAGGGACCACAGGCCAAGGAATTGGCCGAAAACTGTACGATCGGGTGTTGGAAGAACTGCGCGAGCGGGGCTTTGTCTGGGCCTACGGGGTGATTACCCTGCCCAACGAGGCCAGTTTGGCCCTGCACCGCGCCTGCGGATTCGAACCCTTTGCGCGTTACGAGGATGCCGGACAAAAGCTAGGCAACTGGTACGATGTCCAATGGGTGCGCTTGCGGTTGAATTCTGCAAAAAACGGGCGGGACGAACCGCATTACGGCCCGAGTCTGCCGGAATCCGATCAAGCGTCGTAAGCCGAATCCATCCCCATCTTTCCGGGGTTCATCAGGTTAGCGGGGTCCAACGCTTTTTTAATGGCCTTTTGAACATCCAGGGCTGCGGAAGAGAATGCGAGGTCCATGTACTCCTGTTGCACGTACCCAATGCCGTGCTCCCCGCTGAGGGTGCCGCCCAGCGACCGAACCGCCTTAAACAAGGCCCGAATGCCTTCCTTCAAACGCGGACCGTTCCATTCGTCGTCGGACAGGGTGCCTTTTAGGATGTTGACGTGCAAGTTGCCGTCTCCGGCATGGCCGTAGCACACGCTTTCAAATCCGTACTCCCGACCCATTTCTTTGATCGCCTTGAGCAATTGGGGCAGGGCCGCCCGGGGCACCACCGTGTCTTCTTCTTTGTAGATGCTGTGGGACTTTACGGCCTCCCCCACCCGACGGCGCAGTTTCCACAGGGCATCGCGCTCGGACGCCGTCTGGGCAAACAACACCTCCAGGGCCCCTTGCGCCTCCACCACTTCGGCCAACTTCTCGGCTTCGCGTAGCACCGTTTCCTCGTCGGTTCCGTCTACTTCCAGGAGCAGATGGGCCTCTATGCCCGGACCGGTGGGAATGCTCACCCCGTCCACGTAGCGCAGCGTCCAATCGATGGCGTCGCGCTCCATGAATTCCAAGCCCGACGGAACAATGCCTGCCAAGAAAATGGGGGAAACAGCGGCACAGGCCGCTTCGGCGGAGGCAAAAGGAGCCAACAAGGTGAAGCTAAACCGGGGATAAGGGAGCAGGCGCACCACGATTTTGGTCACAATGCCCAACGTGCCCTCGGAACCCACGAACAACTGGGTGAGGTTGTAGCCCGTTGCATTTTTGAGGACGTTGGCGCCGGTCCAAATAATTTCCCCGTTGGGCAACACCACTTCGAGGTTCAGTACATAGGCGCTGGTCACGCCGTACTTGACGGCTTTGGGCCCTCCGGCGTTGTAGGCCACATTTCCCCCCATCGTGGAAGAACCCCACGAGGATGGATCGGGCGGGTAAAAAAGGCCTTTTTCTTTGCAGGCCTCGTGGAACACCTGGTTGATGGCGCCGGGTTCCACCGTGGCTTGAAAATTGGCTTCGTCGATCTCCA
>JBIIBX010000072.1:0-7389 GCA_044239185.1 Schleiferiaceae bacterium
CGTGGTTAGACGTTGAAGCGGTGCTTGCAACAAAAAATGGACCGCATACATCAAGGTGGCGCCGGAGTTCAAAACGTCGTCTACCACCACCACGTGTTCTTGCGCAAAATTTCCAATGGGAAGGGAACAGGAAGTGGGTCCGGCATGCGGATTGCGCTTGTTGACCGACAATTCCGCCAAAACGACCTGAATGGACGAAGATTTTTGCACCCGAGCGGCCAATTGCTCCGCCAGTTTAAATCCGGACAAAGAAAGACCGACGATGTGGATCTTGGTTTGTCCCCAGTGCCGTTCAATGACCTCCCAAGCCATGCGGTCGAGCTTTCGGTCGACGGCAGCGGGGTCCAAAATCAGTTGTTCGGTGTTGGGCATGGGTTAAAGGTACATCGTTTTACAAACGGGTCAATCGGGCAATGCTTTCCATGTGGTGGGTCTGCGGAAAAAGGTCCACCGGTTGTACATGGTCCACGCGGTACTTGGACTGCAACAGCTCCAAATCCCGCGCCTGAGTGGCGCTGTTGCAGCTGATATAGACAATCTTAGGTGCTTCCAATGCCAGCAATTGTTCCACTACTTTGGGGTGCATTCCGTCCCGGGGAGGGTCGGTAACCACCGTGTGCGGGGCCCCGTGCCGGGCTACAAAATCGGCGTTGAACAAATGGCGCATGTCTCCCACTTCAAAATGGGCGTTGTCGAATCCGTTAAAGCGCGCATTTTCTTTGGCCGCTTCAATGGCCTCGGGAACGCTTTCGATTCCGGCCACGTAGGACGCGGTCTGGGCCATGAATAGGGCAATGGTACCGGTGCCGGTGTACAGGTCGTACACCCGTTCTCCGGGTTCAATCTCGGCCATTTCAAGCGCACGCTTGTAGAGTACTTCCGCTTGTTCCGGGTTTGTTTGGTAAAACGACTTGGGTCCAATTTGAAAGCGAAGGGCAGGGCGATTGGGTGCAACGGCGGCCATGGTCTCGGTCAGGTGAGGAACCCCAAAGACCAATTCCAGCGGAACGTCGTACAAGCTGTCGTTGGCCTTGGCGTTGAGGCCCCAGTAAAAGCTCACGACTTCGGGAAAAGCGGCTTGCAGTTCCCCCGCCAGGGTTGCAAGCGCCGGGTGTTCCTCGGCGTACTGCAAAATGACCATCCATTCGTTCTGGCGGTTGCTACGAAGGGTGAGCGTCCGCAGGCATCCGGACGTTTCCCGCATGTGGAAGAAAGGAAGGTCCAAGGACCGACCTTTTTCCCGAATCCACTTCCGGATTCGGTTGCCGGTATCCGGCACCAAGTGGCACTCGTCCAAATCCAGCACCTTGTCCCACAGGCCCGGAGCGTGAAAACCCAGTCCTGTGCGGTCTTCAAATACGTGGTCGGAGGCCATTTCTGCCGGAGATAACCACCGGAGGGCAGAAAAAGAGTATTCGGTTTTGTTGCGGTATCGGTAGGCCTGGGGGGCTTCCAAGGAAGGAAAATAGTGGGCACCGCGAACCTTGCCCAACCGTTCCAAGTGGTCGCGGACTTCCTGGCCCTTAAAAGCGGCTTGCGCCCGGTAGTCGATGTGCTGCCACTTGCACCCTCCGCAGGACCCAAAGTGCGAACAGGGAGGCGCAACGCGGTCGGGAGATGGAACCTCGATGTGTTCCATCCGGCCTTCGATGTAGCCTTTCTTTTTGCGGATGCCTACTACGGTGCCGATGTCTCCAGGCGCCGCTCCCGTGACCAACAAGGTTTGACCTTCGGGCGTTTTTGCCACACAAATGCCCCGGGACCCGGCCCGTTCAATTCGAATTGATTCCCACTTCACCGCGCAAAGATAGGCAAGCAAACCGGCCTTATCTTTGGTTTATGAAAGCATCCCAAGCCTCCCCCACGTCGCAAGCCCACATGGACCGCGAAGCCCAATACGGAGCCCACAATTACCACCCCTTGCCCGTGGTGTTGTCCCGCGGAAAAGGTGCACGTGTTTGGGACGTGGACGGGAAGGAATATTTTGACTTTCTCAGCGCCTATTCAGCGGTCAACCAAGGGCACGGCCACCCAAAAATCACGCAAGCGCTCCACGAGCAAGCGGACCAATTGGCGCTTACCTCGCGGGCCTTTTACAACGACCAACTGGGTATCTACGAAGAAAAAATCACGCAGTTGTTGGGGTACGACAAGGTCCTGCCCATGAATTCCGGGGCGGAAGCGGTGGAAACGGCCATTAAATTGGCCCGGCGGTGGGCCTACGACGTCAAGGGGATTCCGGCGCAGCACGCCAAGATTGTGGTGGTAGAAAACAACTTCCACGGCCGGACGACCACCATCGTTTCCTTTTCCTCGGATCCCGACTCCTACGCCGGATTTGGACCCTATGCAGAGGGTTTTGTGCGCATTCCCTACAACGATTTGGACGCTCTGAAAGCCGCATTGAAAGACCCCCATGTGGCGGCATTTTTGGCCGAACCCATCCAAGGCGAGGCCGGGGTGGTCCTTCCCGATTCCTCCTATTGGGCGGGCGTTCGTGCAGCCTGCACCGAGGCCGGTGTGCTGATGCTGGCGGACGAAGTGCAAACCGGCATGGGCCGAACGGGCGCCTGGCTGTCTTCCTGCGGCACCTGCACCTGCACCTCGTCCTGCGAACAGCAAGCAGAATACATCCGTCCCGATATCTTGATACTGGGCAAGGCCCTCAGCGGCGGTCTTTACCCGGTTTCTGCCGTTTTGGCGGACGACGAAGTCATGTTGACTATCCATCCCGGTCAGCACGGTTCCACCTTTGGCGGCAATCCGTTGGCAAGCCGCATTGCCATTTCAGCCTTGGATGTCCTTTTGGAAGAAGGGCTTTTGGAAAATACACGCCGTCGGGGTGCGCAATTCCGCCAGGGCATGGAATCCTTGCAAGAGCGGTTTGCCATTCTGGGTTTGGTACGGGGCCGGGGATTGCTGAATGCCGTCGAACTAAACGACTCGCCCGAAGGCTCTGCGGCGTGGGAAATTTGCATGGCCATGGCCCAAGAGGGCGTTTTGGCCAAACCCACCCACGGCAACATCATCCGTTTTGCCCCTCCGTTGGTGATTACCGAAACCGAAATGCAGGAAGCGTTGGAGCGCATTGCCCGTGCGCTTCGTACGTGGGAAACAACGCCTCAAGGGTAACGCTGCTCTTACGGAGCAGAAAAACACCCAGCGATTTCCTACTGCCCCGAATAAATCCCAATCAGCCTTCTTGCACGCGGCTTAGGTGGGCGGACCAGTTTCCGTACATCGCGTCAAAAGACAGTTTTACTTGGTCCAGCCACTCGGCAGTGACCGTGCGTTCCACCGATTCCCACGTAGGAAATCGCTCCTTTTGGAAGCGGTAGGTTTGCCGCATGGGGCCGCCTTCGATTTCCAACCACCACCAGCGCTCCATGCTGTATCCGGTGATGTGAAACAGGGGGTGGGGGATGGTACCGGCTACGCGCATGGGAGAAAGTTCAAGAGATCAAAAGTCGACCAGAGGTCAAAAAGTGGCAACGGCCTTCACATTGAACAGCCGGTTGGTCAAGTAGTTGGGAACGGCATAGTAGCGGGCGGATGAAATGTCCATGACCCAGAAGTAAGAGGCGGTGTTGCGGATTTCGAGCAGATTGAAGACATCGATGCCCACCGACAATTTTTGAAAGGCCCGGTTCCACGGTTTGCCAGCAATTCCGGAACTGGGATCCTTGAATACTTTGAAAAAAGCCAAGTCCATCCGTCGGTACGGAGGGGTTTGAAACACCTGGGTGGACTTGTCTCCTCCGGGCGCGCCAAAGGGGAAACCGCCTACCAACGTGAACGTCGCCTGCACCCGAAAGGAAGGGTCCTGGGGCAATTGATCTTCCAACTGCAAGCCAAACGAATAGCGCTGATCGGTAGGGCGCCGAATCCAACCGGCGTCGTCTCCATCGATGTCTTCCAAAGCACGGAAGAAAGACAACGAAAGCCAGGACTCCGTACCGGCAATAAATTCGCCGTGCAATCGGTTGTCCCATCCCGCCATCACCCCCCGGGAAGACAATTCAGGCGAATAACGCAAACGGAGCCCGTCTTGGTCGTAGGGAATCAGCCGATGCAGAGACTTGTAGTACGTTTCCGTCACCCACAGAAAGGGCCTTCCGCTCCAGTAAAACGTCTTTTGTCCCGCCAGAATCGCATGAAAAGCCTGTTGGCTCAAACGGTCGGTCAACAGCGCAGACTGGCTCCACGAACGCATTTCTCGGAGTCCAGCGGGTTGGTGGTACCATCCAGCAGCCGAACGAAACGACCACTGCGGCCATTTTTCCGGGTCCCAGGACAGGGCCATACGCGGGCTCACGCGGAATTCCCCGTTCCTGGTGTGGTGCTGGGCCCGAGCCCCCCACCGCGTAGTCCACTGGCCGTTGGCTTCCCACCGGTGTGCCCATTCCACAAAGGCACTGCTTTTGAAATTGGGCGTGTAAGCGCGGTCTTGGACGGCACTGAATAGGTTCAACGACGTTGCCGGAGCGTACACCGTGTCGTTGGGGCCAATGAAAACCCCCGTTGGCCGGTGCGGGAGGGTGTATCCGGCACTGTCCAGGTTTTCCCACTCAAACAAAGCATCCCAGAACCGTTGGTACTGCACTTCTGCTCCCCAGGTCCATTGCCCACGCTCTGCTGTCTTTACGACCTGCTGGACCTTTGCGGTTTGGATGTCGGAAAATAGACGGTTTCGCGCGTAGCGTTGGTAGCCGCCTGTTCCCCGCCAGTAGCTCACCTCGCCAAATTGGTCGCTGCCCAAATTGGCATTCAATTCCCCAAGGCGGTAGGCAGACACCACATCGGCGCGTTCGTTTTCGTCCGCCCGGTAACGGGAATACCGCATTTCCACTTGCCCGTTCGGGGTGATTTTGCGCCAACGGAGTCCACCAAACCCGGTGGCATAGGTATAGCGTTCCTGTCCTTCAAAATACACATTGAGCCGAAGGACTTCGCTGACGGTTCCAAATTCGGTTTGCCGGCTTTGTGGAACCACGCGGTAGTCGTTGGTGCCGCCCACAAAAACCCAATCCAAAGTCTGGGTGGCCGTTAACCGAATGGCACCCACCCATTGGAGGTCGTTCATGCGCGACCGGAAATCTCCGCGGGTGTCCAATCCACCCAACCACGGCGTGTTCGTTCGGTTTCGGAGCGCAAATGCTTGGCTGCCTCCCCGGCGGTCCCGCCCCGCGAGCACCACGCTTTGACCGAGCAATCCCAGGTCGATTTTTGCTTTAGGCAGTGCCGTTGCATAGGTTACGTCCAAGACCGAGGCCATTCTGTCCCCGTAGGCGGCGCCAAAGCCTCCTGCTTGGAATTCCAACGACCCCACCAAATCCGGATGCACGGCCGACAGACCTTCTTGCTGCCCGCTCCGGGCCAAAATGGGCCGAAAAACCTCAAAGCCATTGATGTACAAGAGGTTTTCGTCGTAATTGCCACCGCGAACATTGAACTGGGAGCTCAACTCGTCTTGGCCGACCACCCCGGGAAGGGTCTTGATCATGGACTCCACAGAGCCGGTCACCGAGCCGAAGGAACGCAGTGTTTTCCCTTGGATGACCGTTGCGGACGGCTGTTGTGCGGGCGAACTTTTTTGGCCGACCACATCGACCGACTTCAGACGAACTTTGCCCGTATCCAAAGGCGCATGCGCCCAAAGAGCCCCCACCAAAAGGAGTTCGCCGATTCCCGTCATTTTCGCTTAAAATCTCCGCGTTTGATGGATTCAAACAACTGGGCCCAGGCAAAGGGGTTGGATAGTCGTCCCAAAACCGCAGAGGCTCCGTTGGCCCCGTAGTACCGTCCGTAATCGGCTGCCTGTGCCGCTTGGGCCTTCATGATAATGCCGGCTATTTCTTCCGAATCAGCCCCCATCGCGGCGGCCTTGTCTTTCAGCTGCTGGATGGCCAAATTGCGGAGGGCCAAATCTTGTTCCGTCGTTTTTACGTCCATGGCCAGCAATTCCCGTTGCAGGTTTTCGGGCCGGGGCCAGGGATAGAGGGTGACCTCGTCCAAATGCGTGGTGTCCCATTCCAAAGCCACTTGCACCAAATAGGAAGTGCCTTTCAAGGTGTCTGAAATCCACAAACGTTCCGGTTTGAATCCCAGCCGTTGGATGCGCAACGTATCCCCGGGCTGCAGCGCCAAGCTAAAAAAACCGTCGGCAGCTGACAGGAAGGACCGTTTCTTGCCGACGACAGCAACCACGGCGTTTGGTACGCGTTGCGGCTCGGCTTCTCGGGTGAAAACGACGCCGCTGATCTGAACGACCGATTGGCCATGCACTTTCAAGGGGCCCCAAAAACAGGCCAACAAGGCAAAGAGGCGGAACATCGTTTTGGCCATGGGGGGCAAAATTAAGGTTTTCCCGCTCCTTGCGAGGAGGGGACGCTCTGAAACGAATGAAATAATCGGGCCACATTTCCCGCTCGGTCCTTCAAAACGACTTCCAACCGATGCGCTCCTGGGGCTAAATCGGTGGGCAAATGCACCCGCATGCTCTTGTACTTGGCGTCGTAGCTTACCAATACAAAGGTCCCATCTTCCAATTCGCCCCCGTAGTAGGCCATTCCACTTTCCGCGTCCGACGCGGTAAATCCGAGCGCGCGCCCGGGTGCGAGGGAAGTAGGCCAGGGGTTCTTGCGCTGGTGGCTCGGGGGGGTGAGGTCGGTCTGCCATTTTCCGGAACCCGGCTCTTTGATTTCCAGGTAGGGCTTTGAATCCTGCGGGTCCCATGCCATCCAGGTTTTCTTGCCGGAAGGGGTCGTCCAGACCAGAAATTGAATGCGATCGGCGGTTTTCTGGGGGTACAAGCGGAGCGGGGAATGGACAGGTCCGGTCCATTGCAGGTGCAAACCATCGCTGTGCTCCCGCAAGGAAACGTCGGTTTTTCGGTAGAACGACTCTGTCCCCAACGCCAGGGACCAACGGGAAGCGGTAAGGGAGTCCGCAACGGGCAGTTCCGGTGCCGTCCACGGGGAGGCTTGAACGCAACGGAGGTAGGCCCACACGGAGTCGGATTGCCCCAAAACGTCTTCAACGCGCCATACCACCCGCACGGTTTCCCCGGGGGAGGCATAAATTCGACCCGTGCTTGCCGCATCGGCGGGAAGCCACCCGGCAGGGGAGAAGGTGGGGCCGGGGTGGAAGGGCTGGCGGTACATGCGGTACATGCGTTTGCCGGTTTGGGCAAAGAGACCAGCGTCGTGCGTGGCGTTCACCGCTCTTCCGTCGGCAAAATCGAAGGAGTCAAAGCAATAGCCAAAGGGCATCGCATTGGACGTCTTTTGCGCCGCTCTGTACACCCCGTTTTTGGGTCCGTTGGGTTGCATCAGGTCTTCGGCATCCAGCACCACGCCCAGCGGCGCCGCAAAGGAAACCGTGTCCAAC
>JBIIBX010000073.1:0-7298 GCA_044239185.1 Schleiferiaceae bacterium
TCCAGCCAAACCAGCCAAACCAGCCGCTCCGGCGGCAGGTACTCCCGTCCCCGCACCGTCCACCGTCCCCCCACCCGTGGTTGCCGCAGGCAACGCCTTGGTTCAATTAAAAAACACCGGAACCTTGCCCATTCGCGTTTACCTATCGGTGGAAAAAAGTTTCGTCGTCCGCGCCCAGACCACGTTACCGGTAGAAGTTCCGGTGGGCGCTTCCCTCTTCCTGGCCAAAAACACCCGGCCTCTGGAGCTGCAATCCATTGGTGTGGCTCCTTCGTCCAACAAACCGACCCTCACGCTGGACCTCCAGCACATTCTCTCCACATGGCACTAAAAGCAATCCTCCGAACCTTGGCCTTTGCAGGCCTTGCCACCGCTTCTACCTACTCCCTGCGGGGACAATCCACCCTGAGCCAGGTCATTCCCTATTCCTTCGAAAAGTTTGCCACCGATACGGCCTACGTGTACGAGAACGGATACGCCAACTTCCAGCCCTATGTGCATACGGGTGCCTACTTCACGCCGCAATACACCCTTCCCAATCCGCGCGTAGGCGTGGGAATCCAAAATTTGGTCCACGGAAATTCCAACTGGTTTCTTCAGACCAACATTGAATTCCTCGGAACCTTCAATGCCAACCGGTCGTACAACGGAATCTGGGAAACCTATCCCTTTAGCTTGAACGCCATTTCCGAAGCCGCCACCTTTGCAGGAAGCACGGTCTACTCGTCCATCTACAAACGCAAATTGAAGACCCGGAAAACCACCTTTACGGTTGGCGTCACCAGCAAAGGCAATACGAGTACCCACTATGTGGTGTGGCACGAAGCCGCGGTGGACAAGTACCGAACCTGGCGCTTGGGCCTTACCCAAAACCAAAACACCGCGGGCCGGTACTACTATTTTGAAACCGACAACCACCTCTTGGGGTTCCGATACCAAGCCCTTCGCGTGGGGGTGGGCAGGGCATCTGCCGAAGGTATGGCATTCAAACTCCGAAAGTCGGATCCCAAGTCCCGTCAAGCCAGCATTTCCATGGTCTACGCCGACCTGTTGATCCCTTTCGCCCACCAAAACGTGTACACCGGGCTCTTGAATGCAGGCGACGCTAAAAATGTGCGTTATTTGCCTGGATTCGAATTGGGCACCAGCTCCAACCGAAGCGAAAAAGGCCCCGGAGGAAGGAACGGCTACACCCAATTTGTGTTGGGGATGCACCCCGTTCAGTACCTGAACTCGTTTTCGTTCTACACCGGACTTCGGATCAACCTGTTTTCAACCTCTTCCCTGGGAGGCGGTTCCAAATCCTAAGGGAAATCCATGCCGGACGCCCTGTTTAGCGGCCCAAAAAGGCCGTCCCGAACCGACTTTTGCCAAGTTCGCTTAGAAAGCCCGGACCAGCAACACCGCAGGAAACTGCGAGCTAACAGGGCGCACCGAAAAGCTCGTCGGCTCGTTTCCCGTTTCCGGCCGGGGAAAATACAAGCACACCACATCGCCGTAGTACAAATCGGAGGAATAATACGTTCTGCCGAAGATGTAGCTGTATTTATCGGGCTCGGCAGCAAAGAACTTCCAGGCTTGGTTCAGTTCATAAACGGAGGCAATGTGCCAATCTCCCGGCTGGGTCTCTCCCGGGTGGTAAAAGTCCCGAACGGTCCTCGCAATGGTGTACGGACATGCGATGGCCATATTTTGGGTGAGGGAATACCCCAATTTTGCTTTGTTTCGCCACTCGTCCAACGCCAAGGAGAGTTGAGACGAGTCGTTGTCGTCCGGCGTAAAGCAATCGGGCTGGGCGGAATACCGGTTGTACACAACCGGCGTATCGGTAACCTCCAAAAAGCGCCACTCCTTGGGGATCCCGAAAGAGGCCTGGTAAGAACCTTGGTCCAAAAACACCACGCCCGTAGTCCCTTTTTTTCGTTCCACTTTGGTCGGGATAATGGGTTCGCAAGCAACCGCAAACAAGGCCAAAGTGGCCAACAATACTCCTTTTAACGCTGGTAATTTCATGCCCACAATGTATATAAAAAGTTCGAGAATTTCGCTCAAATCCTCTACCGCGTGGATGGCCTCCTTCCTGGTGGTGCTCTTCGCAGCACCCCTGCAGAGCCAAACGCTTAAATTGGAGCGCACCCTCCCCATCCCTACCCCCTCCCTGCAAAAAGGCCACTCGTGGGAAGGTGTGCAAATTGGGGTTCTGGACAGCACCCAAGCCGTCCTATCCCTTGGCACCCGGAACCCCAAGAGCAAAGGAGACCAAAGCGTGTCCTCTACCCGGTACCTCGCTCGGTACGCGTCCGCAACCAACACGGCCGACACGGCAGAGTTGATTTCCCCCCTCTTGTTGCGGTTTATGGGCGAAAAAATTTACCCGGCTGGATTTATGGCCATGGACAGCGTCGCGCACTTTTTTTACTCCCAATTCCTCCCCAAAAAGAAGAGCTTCCGGCTCTTTGCCTACACCGTAAACCTGAAAGACACAGCAGCTAAAACGTCGTTTAACGTCTTGTTCGAAATCCCCACGTCGGACCCCGACCAAGTCGCGTTCCGATTCGCCCAAACCGGAAAGCATTTTGGTTTGGCCTTCATGCAGTTGGAAGACGACAAAAACGACCGCGCCATTTTAACCTGGAAGGTGTACACCCAGAAACTGAAGACGGTTTTCCAGCGCACAGAGAAAATCAATTTTGGGGGCGGAAACGTGGCCCTCTTTGACTTTTCTCTGTCCCCGGAATTGGTTGGAATGACTACGCTTCAACACAGCCATTCCAAAAGCCAGCCCGACGGCTTGGCGTACTACGTTTTCTCCAGAGAGCGCACCTCCGTGTACAAAGGCGAATTGTTTGTGGCCCAGAACCAAGCCCTTTTTGGTACCTGGACCCGGTACAACACCGACTCGGCGCATTTTGTCCTGGGCGGAATCTTGGCTCCCTCTGCCTTCCGCATTCCCGAACGAATCTTTCACTTTCAAATTCCCTTGCAACGGGTAGACCTCCCGGAGGGCGGCATTTTTCCCCTGCCCGCAAATTGGGTGACCGCCTGGAAGGAAGACAAACGGCCCTTTGGTTTGCGGTATTACAACCAGCTGGTTTCTGCCTACCGCATCCGGCCCAGTTCGGAAACCCCCATGTCCATGGTTTACATGGCGGGCGGGGCGTACAAAAACAAACCCTTTCAGTCCGACCTGTTGGTTCTGGGCACCAACCGGAGCGGAATTGCCTACACGGCTCGCATGGAGAGGAATGTGCGCGTAGACGGTCTGAATTCGGCTGTAGGTTTGGTCACCTTGGACGACCACGGTGCCTTTGTCTTGGCCCACGGTGCGTCGGAAACACTCGCCCCTTCCAAAAAACCCGTGGACGCCACCGGCCCTGTGCTCACCCAAGTCTTGCCCAATGGATCTTTTGAGCGCATTGCATTGCCCCTTCCATCGGACGCAACGGGAACCTATTTCTACGAAGGCGTCGAGCAATTAGACGCCACCCGATTTACCCTTCCCTACCGAACCACCAACGGCATTTCCCTGGCCCTTTACACCTTCGATTAAGCGGCGGAAGCGCCATTGGGCGCATTTGCAAAATTCATTTAATCCAAAATGGTTAACTTTGTAAGTACTAAATTTTTGAAATGAGGAATCGCTTACTCGCTTTCCTGGCAGCTGCCTTGTTGGGCACTGCTCCCGCCCTCCACGCTCAAAACCCTGCCCTCGCAGTCAATATCAACGGTGCTTGCGGCTCCATCAATGCCCGAAACAACGGCAATGGGGGCGGAAACAGCTGCCCGGGGGTCAACGGCACCGATGTAGCGGTGAACGTGGACGGCACCTCGTACGCCACCCCACCTACGGGAACAAAAACCGGAGACATCCGCATGACGTGGGCCTTCAGCACGGTGCGTCCACCGGTCATTACCAAGATCTTTGAATTGGTGGGCGGAACGGCCGTTCAAACATCCTTGCAGGTGGGCCCTCCCGGACTCCCTACCCAGAGTGGAGACGTTTACTATTGTTTCTACAGCCCCACCAACTACAACTTGCAGGCGGCCCAAACCCTCATCTTCGAGTACACAGACCCCCAGTACGGAGAAGTTATTGGGTACTGCGCCTTTGACTTTACGTCCACCATCCCAACCGGAACTACCGCAAACGTGCCGGGGCTGCCCCTTTTGGCTGGATCCATCGGCAACTCGTTTGTAGACCACCAAGCCCTTTGCGCAGGCGGAGACCCTGCCGCCATTTCCAGCGCCACCTTGGCGCAAGGAGGCACGTCGCCCTACATCTACCAGTGGCAGTCGGCCGACGACAGCCTCTTCAGCGTCAACCTGGCCAACATCCCGAGCACCAATACGGCCGGCTACAACCCGCCTGCAGGCTTGACCACAACCACCTACTACCGCCGTATGGCAACCGACGCCACCGCGGCCGTTGCCTACTCCAACTTTATCCGCGTCAAAGTCACCCCCAGCACCTTGTCTGCAAGCGTTTCCAGCCAAACGAACGTCGCCTGTTTTGGAGGGACGACCGGATCCGCAACGGCTTTGGTCACGGGAGGCGCAACCCCCTACACCTTTGCCTGGAACTCCAGCCCAGCTCAATCAGGAGCCACCGCGTCCGGACTCCCCGCGGGAACCTACACCGTTAACGTCACCGACGCAGCGGGTTGCACCGCTACAGCCCAAGCCATTGTAACCCAACCGGCCGCAGCCTTGGCAACAACGGGCTCCAAAACCAACGTCACCTGCTTGGGTGCAGCCAACGGAACGGCCACCGCCTCGGTTTCCGGCGGAACTACCCCCTACACCTACAGCTGGAACACCGCACCCGTCCAAACGGGAGCTACAGCCACCGGCTTGGCGCCCGGCAACTACGTCGGCTCCATTACCGACGCAAACGGATGTACAGCAACCACCGGCACCCTTGCCATCACGCAACCGACGTCGGTATTGAATGCCTCCACCGCCCAGTCCAACGTCACCAGCAACGGCCTGTTCAACGGATCGGCCAGTGTCAGCGCCTTTGGGGGGAACAGCCCGTACACCTACAGCTGGAACACCACGCCGGTGCAAACGACCTCGGCCATCGGAGGCTTGGCTGCCGGCAACTACGCCTGCACCATCACCGACGCCAACGGATGCACGCTGGTCAAGAACTTCACCATCACCCAACCCGCTGCTTTGGTCATTGGATCATCCAGCCAAGTCGACGTGTTGTGTTTTGGCGCAACCACCGGCTCTGCCACGGTAACACCGCAAGGCGGCACCCTGCCCTATACCTACAGCTGGAACACAACGCCTGAACAGACTGCCGCAACAGCAACCAACTTGCCAGCAGGCACCTACACCGTTACGTTAACCGATGCCAGTGGCTCTGTCACGCAGCAATCGTACACTCTGACCGAACCGGCAAGCGCGTTGGCCGCCAGTTCCAGCAGCACATCCGTTGCTTGTTTTGGAATAAATACCGGCAGTTTGAGCGCTACCGCTTCCGGCGGCACCGGTCCGTACACCTATTCGTGGAACACGTCGCCCGCGGCAAACTCCGCCAGTGTGAGCAACGTTGGAGCAGGAACCTACACCTGCACGGTTACCGACGCCAACGGCTGTACCAAAACGACCACGTCAACCATTACCCAGCCCGCGTCCGGATTGTCGGCCACCAACAGCCAAACCAACCCCACCGGTTTTGGCCTTTCGAACGGCACCGCCAGCGTATCCGTAGCAGGAGGAACCACCCCGTACACCTACAGCTGGAACACCAATCCGGTGCAAACCACGGCCAGCATTACCAACTTGCCCGCTGGCGCGTACCTCTGCACCATCACCGACGCCAACGGCTGCACGAACAACCAAATTGCCGTGCTCACCCAGCCCACGGCACTTGTCGCTGGAACCACGGCAACCACCCATGTTGCTTGCTTCGGGGAAGCCACCGGCAGCACGTCGGTTTTGGCAACAGGGGGCGTAACCCCCTACACCTACAGCTGGAACACCACCCCGGTGCAAACCACGCCCACGGCTTCCGGACTGACCGCAGGTACGTACACCTGCACCATCACCGACGCAAACGGCAACACCCAGACCGTCCAAACCACCATCGTCCAACCTGCCGCATCGCTTGCGCTGACTATCAGCAAGAACGACGTCTTGTGTTTCGGTGCGACCACCGGCTTGGCTTTGGCAGATGCCACGGGGGGCACAGGTCCTTACACCTATTCGTGGAACACCACGCCCGAACAATCCGGTTCTGCCGCCACCAACTTGGCTGCCGGTAGCTACACGGTTACCGCAACGGACGCCAACGGCTGCACCACTGCGCAAACCACCGCATTGACCCAGCCTGCTTCGGCTTTGTCGTCTACCTCTGTCCAAACCAATGCCACCGGTTTCGGTTTGGCCAATGGGTCGGCTACGGTGACCCCTTCCGGCGGCACCGCCCCGTACACCTACAGCTGGAGCCCCAGCGGAAGCACGGGTGCGACAGCCACCGGCCTTACCGCGGGAACGTATTCCTGCACGGTAACGGACGCCAACGGTTGTACCCGTGTGGAAACCGTCACCCTTACCCAACCGGCCCCCTTGGTGGCCGGCGTGAGCAGCGTGAGCCACGTGGGCTGCTTCGGCACCGCTACCGGTAGCGCCAGCATTTTTGCAAGCGGAGGAGTTGCTCCTTACAGCTACGACTGGAACACCCTCCCGGTTCAGACCGGCGCCACCGCAACCAATTTGGCTGCAGGATTGTACGCGTGCACGGTTACCGACGCCAACGGCAATACCACGTCCGTGAACGTACAAGTGAACCAGTCTGCCGCTGCCTTGGGAATTTCGGCATCCGGCATTTCCCCCACCGGATTTGGCCTTACCAACGGATCGGCCTCTGTTGCCATTGTGGGCGGTTACACCCCGTACAGCATTGCTTGGAATACCACCCCCGTCCAAATAACCGCCAACGTGAGCGGACTGGGCGCTGGAACGTTCATCGTTGCCGTAACGGATGCAGGCGGCTGCGCCAAGCAAGACACCGTGGTTCTCACCCAGCCGACGGCCTTGGTTTCCAGCGTTACCGGACAAACCAATGTCTCCTGCTTTGGGGCGACCACCGGCCAAGCCAGCGTGACCGCCAGCGGCGGCGTTGCTCCCTACACCTACAGCTGGAATTCCACCCCGGTGCAAACCAACGACACGGCCACGGGCCTCCCGGCGGGAATCTACACCTGCACCATCACCGACGGCAACGGCAACACCTCTACCCAGGTTGTCACCCTTACCCAACCTGCTTCTGCCCTGTCCGCGACGGCCAC
>JBIIBX010000074.1:0-7246 GCA_044239185.1 Schleiferiaceae bacterium
GGCTGGCATTGTACAGCGCAATGGCTCCCAGGTGGGGAGTTCCAAAGGTTGCAACGCCGTTGAACTGGCGCTGAAATCCGGCGCTGTCGCCGTAAAAATGGTCCAGCTGCCGAGCGACCATCCCGCCGAGGCTGTGGGCGACCACCAAATTGTTGCCCGCGGACAAACCCAAAGGGGCTCCCAAGGCCTGCTGGGCTGTGGCCATGGCCGCGTGGGCATCGAGGGCGGCGTCTTGCAGAGATCCGTTGTGGTAGTAGGTTGGGGGCGTACTGTAAACCACCCGTCTGGCGGGGTACCCGGGAGCGCCCCCGTAGGCCGTACGCGCGGCCACCAAATTCCAACTGGTGCCATCTCCGCCCAGTCCATGGAGGTGGTGCACCAAGCGGTCTCCCGTTCCTTGGATTTTGTAGCCGGGTTGGGCCGTTCCGGGCAACGGGTGAAAGACCACCGGCCATTCTTGGTTCTGCCGGGCCACGCCCACGTCGGTGGGGGTACAGGGCTGCGCCTGCGCGGTTTGCATGAAAAGAAGTCCCACAATGGTCAGAATGATACCGACGACCAGGGCCATTTCACCGCTTTGGGTAAATTTTTTGGGTATATAGGATTTTCGCATGGTTGTTGGGTATTAGAAAAGAGATCAACGAGAGGATGTCGACGCGGGGTGAGAAATCCGGACGTGTGCGCGAAGCCCGCCCTGCCGAACCCAGACGGTGTACAGCCCGGCAGGCCAATTTCCAGGAAGTTTGACATCCGGAGCCCAGGGGATTTCCGCCTGCCAAAGAACCCGACCGGTGGCATCCAGTACTTGAACGCTGCATATTTCGCCTGCGCTAAACGGTCCGCCGCTCACCAGCCAACCGCCGTCGGGTTGGGGCCGGCACACCAAAGGGTTTGCGCCACCCGCATCCGGGTATGGGGCATCCTCTCCGCGCGCAGTGGAAGAGATACCGACTTCATCCGCGGTCTTTTGCCGGCTATACGGCCCGGTAACCCCTGCCGTCCAACCGCGGTCTTCCAGCCATTGGGCCACCGCCGTACGTCCGGTATCCAAAGTAGGAGCCCCCCATTCCATGCGGCGGTACCCCGTCCAGCAAGCGCCGTTTTGCCCCGTTTCTCGCCCGCTTTCTTCCATCCAAGCCAGGGCATAGCCACCTTCCGGAAGGGCGCGGTACCCCGTGCGTCGAAGGGAGTCGTTTGTGCCCCATCGTTCGGTGCGCAGAAGTTTACCAGGCTCGTAGGCCACACGGAGATCGCCCCACTGCACCTCAATGAGGTGCGGCGTATTCAAGACCACGGCCTTGCCCCAGTCCTTGAGTTGCTGCGCAGAAGGAAAAGGAGGATTAGGGACCACCAAACCTCCTTGGCGGACCAGCCCGTCCTTGCCAGGCCAAGTGGTCGGTAGAAGACCAGGTGAGCCGGTGATTTTGACGGGGGTCGTCGTAGTAAAAGTCCATGCCTCCGTCGTGGCGAACGGTTTGCAGGGGAAAAGGCATGCCGTCGTCGGGCTGTGAGGACGGCCGCCGGTCCACCACCTCCTTCCACTGCGCCCCGTCGTACCAGGTGGTTGTGGTCCGGACGTCTTCCATGGGAACAAAGTGCCGTCGATCCAAAGGCGTCAGTTGCGCCGTATCTTCCATTCGGAACAATTCGGCCCAGCGGCTGGTTTTACTTTCAACGGTGGCCACGAAGGGCCGGGGGAGATTGCCTCCCGGGGGTGCTTGTTGGGCCCACAAGCGAGGCGGCGCGCCGACTCCTACCAGAAGGAGGCTCGCCCATGCAAGAATGGTTTTCATGTCCCAAAGGACCTCCGCACGATCTCCGCTAGCCGTCTGTCCAACGGTTGTATACGTTTAAATCCCGACCTTTGCATGGTGAATGCGCACAACCTATTGCCCGTCAGTATTTTAGAAGAATTTCCGATTCTGAGCCAGTCGGTCCATGGCCATCCGTTGGTGTATTTGGACAACGCGGCTACCGTGCAAAAACCGGAGTCCGTTTTGCAGGCGTTGGACCGGTATTACCGGCAAGACAACGCCAATGTGCACCGGGGCGTGCACACCCTGAGCCAGCGGGCCACGGATGCTTTTGAAGCCGCCCGCGAGCAGCTGCGCATGCACCTGAATGCCGCCCATGCCCACGA
Source organism: Schleiferiaceae bacterium (assembly GCA_044239185.1). GTDB lineage: Bacteria > Bacteroidota > Bacteroidia > Flavobacteriales > Schleiferiaceae > CAMDTE01. Next base: position 2,141 of record JBIIBX010000074.1, read on the forward strand.
GGTGCTGTGGACGCGCGGTACCACCGAAGGCGTCAACCTGGTGGCCCACGGATTTCGGTCCCTTTTGCATCCGGGGGATACCCTGGTGGTGAGCACCTTGGAACACCACAGCAACCTGGTTCCGTGGCAGATGCTGGCCCAGCACACTGGAGCGACGCTTCGTTTTATCCCCATGCAAGACGACGGATCGCTGGACGCCGAGGCGTATGCCGGACTGCTGGATTCCACCGTCAAGTTGGTGGCTTTCAACCACGTGTCCAATGCCTTGGGAACCGTCAATCCGGTGAAGGAAATGACCGCCGCCGCCCACGCAGTGGGAGCGGCCGTTTTTGTGGACGGCGCCCAGGCCGTGCCCCACCGCAGCGTGGACGTGCAAGACCTGAACGTCGATTTTTACGCCTTCAGCGGCCACAAAATGTACGGCCCCACCGGCATTGGCGTGCTCTACGGAAAAACCGAATGGCTGGAACGCCTGCCGCCCTACATGGGAGGCGGGGAGATGATCGACCAGGTGCATTTGGAAGGCTCCACCTACGCCGGATTGCCCTTTAAGTTTGAAGCCGGCACCCCGTACATTGCCGGGGCCATTGGATTGGCCGAGGCGTCGCGCTGGATGCATCGGGTAGGGCTGGACGCCATTGCCCAGCACGAGGATGCCTTGCTGCAGTACGGCACCCAGCTGTTGTCGGAAATCGACGGCGTCGTTTTTTACGGAACCGCTCCCGGAAAGGCCGCCGTGATCAGCTTCAACCTCACCGGAGCCCATCCGTACGACGTGGGCACCTTGCTGGACCAAATGGGCATTGCCGTGCGCACCGGTCAGCACTGCACCCAGCCCATCATGGACCGCTACTGCATCCCGGGAACCGTTCGCGCTTCCTTGGCGGCGTATACCACTGCGTCGAACCTGGAAGCCCTGGCCAACGGCGTCCGCAAAGCGGCACGCATGTTGCTGTAATTTCTTTTGACTTAACCCCACCAAACTACGCCCCCTATGTCCCCCGTCGAACAAGACATCGTCGATGAATTTGACCTCTTTGACGATTGGATGGCCAAGTACGACCACATCATTTCCTTGGGCAAAGAGCTGCCCGCCATGGAGGCCGACCTAAAAACCGACGACAACCTCATTCGGGGGTGCCAGAGCCGGGTGTGGCTGCACGCCACGTGTCCCGACGGAAAGTTGCATTTTTCGGCCGATTCCGACGCCATCATCACCCGCGGCATGGTCGCCCTTTTGCTCCGGGTGGTCCAAGACCGACCCGCGGCCGAGGTGGCCCGCGAACCTTTTGCCTTTTTAAACGCTATAGGATTGATGAGCCACTTGAGCCCTACCCGTGCCAACGGGTTGGCCAGCATGGTCAAGCAAATCAAATTTTACGCCCTCGCCTTTACGGCCAACCCTTCCAACTGACGCTACCGTCCGGACCAACTGCCCTTAGCCATGACGCCAGAAGAAATGCAACACCTTGGAGAACAAGTTGTTGATGTATTGAGAACCATTTACGACCCCGAAATTCCCGTGGACATCTACGAGCTCGGGCTGGTTTACGACGTGCAGGTGTCCGACGAAGGCGCGGTGCATGTTTTGATGACCCTGACTTCGCCCAACTGCCCCGTGGCCGAAACCTTGCCGGTTGAGGTGAAGGAGAAAGTCCAGTCCTTGGATGCCGTGAAGGAATCCGAGGTAGAGATCACGTTTGAACCGCCGTGGACCAAGGACATGATGTCCGAGGAAGCGCGGTTGGAATTGGGAATGCTGTAATTGCCCGCGAAACCATGGAAGAAATTCGCAACCGGGTAGCGGAAAGTCCCCTGCAAACGGTGGACTTGGAAGACTTTTTCCCCCAGAAGCAACAGGTGTTGGACGTGGCCCAGTGGTGTTCCGACGGATTGGTCCGGGAAAAGGAATTCCGCGCGGCCCTGTCGTCGTTTCCCCTGGAGTCTGTCGCCGGTGCGGCTGTGGCCGTTCACAACCCCAGCGAAATCATCTTGCCCCAATGGGTTCCTGCCTTGGTGGCCGTCCAACTGGCTGGTTCGGCCCGGTGGGTGGGCTGGTGCCAACCCCGCGTTTTGCTGGACGTGTACTACGCCTCCGTTTTGGCCCAAGTCGACTGGGAAACGTACCGAAACCAGCCGGTCCTGTTGAAAGGATGCGGCAAACACCCCGTGCCTGAGTCTGCCTATGCGGCCGCTGCCGCGGCCTTGTTGCCCGTGGCCAAGTCCGTGATGTACGGCGAGGCCTGCAGCAGCGTCCCTTTGTTTAAAAATCGTCCCCTTCCTACCGAAATCCCCAGTCACTCATGAACCCAAACGTCGCCCCTGCTCCGGTCGATTACCGGCTCTTGTCTCTTCAACGCCGCATGCAGACCGTGCGCGAGGAAGTTATTGGACACCCGCTGTATGCCGCCCTGCAAAGTGTGGAGGACGTGCAGGTGTTTATGGAGCACCACGTGTTTGCGGTGTGGGATTTTATGAGTTTGCTCAAAACGCTCCAGGCCGCCCTCACCAGTGTAGAAACCGCGTGGGTTCCAACGCCCCACAAAGCCGCCCGTCGGTTGATCAACGAAATCGTTTTGGGAGAAGAGTCCGACGTCGATCCCTTTGGCCAACCGGCCAGCCACTACGAGCTGTACCTGGATGCCATGCGCCAAGCAGGAGCAAACACCCGACCCATTGGGCATTTTGTGCAAACCCTGCAACGGGGTTTTTCACTCAAAGACGTACTTCGGTACAATACCGCAGAAATTGCCCAAGCGCAGTTGGACTTTCTGCGCGCCACCGAGCGCATTATCAAGCGCGGCAAGCTGCACGAGATCATGGCGGCTTTCACCTTCGGCCGGGAGGACCTCATCCCGGACATGTTCACGGAGTTGGTGCGCGAACTGCACCGAAACCACCCCGGTACCTTCGATGCCTTTGTGTACTACCTGGACCGGCACATTGAGCTGGACGGGGACGAGCACGGACCCGCCGCGCTCCGCATGATGCACGCCGTTTGCGCGGACGACGACACCAAGTGGGCCGAGGCCGAAGACACCGTGGTGGAGGCCCTTGCGGCCCGCCGCGCCCTGTGGGACGCCATTTTGGTGGCCCTGGCGCGGTGAGCGCGTTGGTTAAGAAGTTAATCGCTTAAATCAAGTCCGCCCGTCGCACCTCCACGTGCTGAAAATCAACGGGAACACGCACCGTCCAAGCGGCGGCGTGGCGGGAAAGGACCAACGGAGTTTCGTCGCAAAGGACGGTACCTTCAAACCCAGCATCCGCCCCGTACCACCGAATTTCTACGTGTGTGAAGTCGGGGGTGAAGGATCCTGAGCGGTCCTGGCGAAGGGACCACCCTTGGGGGGTTTTTGCCAGGTCCCAGCGGTGCAAGGCAAAGGGCGCGTCCGTCCCTCCGTCGCCGGCGTCGAAATACCCGAACGAGGAGACGGCTTCGTCGTGGTGCGGAACATAAACATCCAATTGAAGGCAGTCGATGCGTTTTTCGTGGACGTGGAGCTGCACGGGATACCGCGGAATGCAAGCGCCCGCGCGCACGAAGACCGGAACGGACTCCAAGGGAGCGTCGACCCCGTATTCTTCCCGGCCTGCAAAGGGGTGGTTACTTTCCCATGGGTGCCAGGTTCCTGCGGGCAAGTAGGCCCGCTGCTGCCGCGCGCCGGGCGTGACCACAGGCGCCACAAGTACATGCGGTCCCACTCGGAATTCGTTTTCCCGGTGGTGCGTTTGGACGTCCGACGGATCCTCCGCCACCAGGGGCAGGACGACGGGCGTGCCGTCTTGGGCCTGCTGCCAAAAGGCGGTGTAGAAGTAGGGGAGCAGCGTCATGCGCACCTCCAGGTGCTTCCGGACGTGGTCCAAAATGTCTGCCCCAAACGACCACGGCTCTTGGTTGCCGTGGTGCCCCGAACTGTGGATGCGGCAGTAGGGATGGAAGGATCCCAGTTGCACCCACCGGAGGAAAAGTTCGGCGTCGGGTTGTTCAATGAATCCACCGATGTCCGACCCCGCAAACCCCATGCCCGACAGGTTGAGGCGCTGGACCTGCCGGTTGGCGGCGGCCAGGTGTTCCCAAGAGGCCGTGTTGTCCCCTGTCCAGGTGCTGGCGTAGCGCTGGGTGCCGCTGTAGGCCGCGCGGGTTAAAACGAAGGGGCGTTTCTGGTGGGCGTGGGCCTGCAAGCCCTCAAAAGTGGCGCGGGCCATTTGCATGCCGTAGGCGTTGTGGGCCTTGCGGTGCGAACCCGGATGGCCGTCCAGGTGGTGCCGAACCCCGGCAGGCAGGGTCTTGGTGGGCACGTCCATCACCGCAGGTTCGTTCATGTCGTTCCACAGACCGTCCAGACCGGAATCGGCTACAAAACGGGCTACCCGGTTGGACCACCAGGCGCGGACGTCGGGATGCGTAAAGTCGGGGAAGTGGCACATGCCGGGCCAGACGCGGCCGGCGAAGAGGCTGCCGTCTGCGGTCCGGCAGAAATAATCCCGCTCGATTCCTTCTTGGTAGGCGGGATCGTCGGGTTGGACGGCGATGCCGGGGTCCAAAATGGCCACGGTTTTGATGCCGAATTCGGCCAGGGCTTGGACGGTCTGCCGGGGCTGGGGAAACCGCTGGGAATCCCAGGTGAACACCCGGTAGCGGTCCATGTAGTCGATGTCCAAGTAGAGGGCGTCGCAGGGGATTTGGAGCGCGCGGAAGGTGGCGGCGATGGCCACCACTTCTTCGTGCGAAGCATAGCCCCATTTGGATTGGTGCAGCCCGAGGGCCCACATCGGAGGCAGGGGCGTTCGTCCGGTGAGGCGGGTGTAGCGGCGCACCACGTCCACCGGCCCCGGACCGGCGAACAGGTACAGGTTCATTTCGTCGCCCTCCACGTGCAGGTCCACCGCGTCCGGACGGCCTGCCCCAAAGTCAAATGCGGTGGGAGCGGTGTGGTCCAGAAAAACGCCGTAGGCCAGTCCGTCGCGCAAGCCGATGTAAAAGGGAAGGGTTTTGTAAAGGGGGTCCGTATCGACCTGGTACCGGAAGGCATCGCTGTTCCAGTGCACAAAGCGCTGGTCCTTGAGGTTCAAGCGGCCGGCCTTGTCTCCCAGGCCGTAAAAGCG
>JBIIBX010000115.1:0-4996 GCA_044239185.1 Schleiferiaceae bacterium
TCGGGGAAGGCCGGATGCAAGGCCACGTCGGACACCAACTCAAACAGGTTCTCGCGGTACTTGCTCAAGCCGGAAACAGACACATTGAACGCTCCGGTGCTCAACCGGGCGCCGATGAAGTCCACTTGCTCGTCCAGCTGGGTTTTGGTGCGGGTGGTGGTTCCTTCGGACAGCATTTGGCCCATCAGTTCCACATAACCGGCCTTTTCGCCTTCCAAGACTCCTTCCATGTCCAAAGACAGGCTGACGGAGAGACGGGGCAATTTGTGGTTTTCCACCACGACCACGGTCAATCCGTTCTTCAGGGTCATTTTTTGGTAGGCCGCAATAGAGGGCGTGCGGGGAGCCGACGGTTGCGGCCGAACGCTGCGGTCCAAGGGCTGCGACCACGCAGACACGGCCAACACGGCCACGGCTGCAACAAGAATGCCTTTTTTCATTATTCTACGATGGATTGAGCGGTGGGCTTGGGCAAGTAATGCAGCACCACGCGGTTCGACGGAGTCAAATAGGTTTGGGCAACCCGGCGGATGTCTTCGCGGGTTACTTTGCGGTACCGATCAATTTCGGTATTGATCAAGTTGGCGTCGCCGTAGTAAACGTGGTAATTGGCCAAACTCTCGGCAATACCGGCAACAGACCCGTTGCTGGTCACAAAGTCGGCTTCGATTTTATTCAAAACCTTGGCAAACTCGTTCTCGCTGATCAACTCCGACTGGAGTTTCGCAATCTCTTCCTCGATGGTTTTCTTCATTCCACCGGTTGTGGCGTCGCCATTGGCCAAGGCCAACGCGATGAACACCCCGTTCTGTTCCAAGGCAAAAGGGAAGGCAGACACCTGAAGCGCCGTGCGGTCCTCGTCGACCATGCGTTTGGTCAGGCGAGAAGACTTGCCGCTGGAGAGTACCTGCGTCAGCATTTGCATGGCGTAGGCGTCGGGGTGGGTTTCACCGGGCATGCGGTACCCCGTGAAGATGGCGGGAATTTGGATGTTGTCGTAGATGGTGTCCTCTACGGACGCTAGCAAGGGGTCCTCCACCTTGGGCTGCACCACGGGCAGACCGCCGGGGATGTCGGCAAAGTACTTGCTGATCCACACTTTGGCCTGAGCGGGGTCGAAATCGCCTGCAATGCTCAAGGTGGCGTTGTTGGGTACGTAAAACTTTTTGTAGAAATCGATGAATTCGCTCAGCTGAGCGGCATTCAAATCGTCCATGGAGCCGATGGGCACCCAGTTGTAAGGATGCTTGGTGAAAGCGCGTTTGAACATCTCGGTCGTAAACGAACCGTAAGGCTGGTTGTCTACCCGAAGGCGCTTTTCCTCTTTGACCACCTGGCGCTGGGTTTCCACGCCGTCTTGGTCAATCTTGGCATGCAGCAAACGCTCGGCCTCCATCCACAAGCCCAATTCCAATTGGTTGGAAGGGAGAATCTCGTAGTAGTAGGTGCGGTCTTGGCTGGTGTTGGCGTTGAGGGCCCCGCCGTTGGCTTGGATCAACTTCATGTACTCGCCGCGCTCAATATTCTCCGTACCTTCAAACAACAGGTGCTCAAAAAAGTGCGCGAAACCGGTACGGCCCACGACTTCATTCTTCGAACCGACGTGGTACAGCACGGAAACGGCTACAATCGGGGTTGTTGGGTCTTGGTGGAGAATGACGTGCATGCCGTTGGGCAGGTCGTATTCTTCAAAGGCAATCTGGGTCTTCTGGGCCTGTACCAGCGGGGGGACAGCCAGAAAAACCGCGAGGAGAAGCGCTTTTTTCATGGTTGTAATGGGTTCATTGCTTGTACCTTAGCCGAAGGCGGGCGCCTCCGATTTGTTACCAAGGGGCCACGAATTTAGCGAATTTTGCGGCTCGTTTGGCCTTCTCCATTCGGTGTGGGTTATTTTTCAGGAGTCACCCTCGACCCCTGGGCAGCAATTGCCCGAATCGCTGCGTGTCGATTTATTCAAAATCTTGTCTTACATTTGCACCCCTTAAGAAACCCAATTTTATGTACGCAATTGTTGACATAGCAGGGCTGCAGTACAAAGTGCAAAAAGATCAGCGCGTGTACGTCAACCGTTTGGCGTCCGAAGAAGGAGCTACCGTGTCTTTTGACAAGGTCCTTTTGACAGACGACAACGGAACCGTAACCGTTGGCGCCCCCGTTATCGAAGGTGTTGCTGTTGAGGCGAAAGTCCTGCAGCACCTGAAAGGCGATAAAGTAATCGTCTTCAAAAAGAAGCGCCGCAAAGGCTACACCAAGAAAAATGGCCACCGCCAGCACTTGACCCAATTGCTGATTACCGGCATTGGTGCAGAAGCCGCTCCTAAGAAAAAGTCCACCAAAAAAGCTGAAGCCGTCGAGGCCGCAGCCGAATAATTAATCCCTCCGCAGATCCATGGCACACAAGAAGGGCGTCGGTAGTTCTAAGAACGGACGCGAATCCCACAGCAAGCGATTGGGCATCAAGATTTACGGCGGCCAACCAGCCACAGCCGGAAACATCATCGTGCGCCAACGCGGCACCCAACACCACCCCGGCCAGAATGTTGGCATTGGCAAGGACCACACCCTCTACGCTTTGGTAGACGGATTGGTTGTATACCGCAAAAAAGCTGAGAACAAGTCGTTCGTATCGGTAGAGCCCTTCCAGGCCTAACCGAGGTTCAGTTTGCAAAATTGTACCCCCTGAGGCCTTGTGGTCCAGGGGGTTTTTTACTTTTGTTTTCCCATGCTACACCTTCCTTCTCTTCGCGCTGACCGCGCTGCGGCCGTGACCGCTCTTCAAAAACGAGGCCTTGACGGCGCCACAGTGGTAGACCAGTTGCTGGCTGCGGACGACGTGCGCCGCGCGGCCCAGGTCGAACTGGACGATTGCCTGGCAGAGTCCAACCGGCTCGCCAAGGCGGTAGGCGATTTCTTCAAATCCGGACAAAAAGAACAAGCCGATGCGGCCAAGGAGCAGTCCTCCGCATTGAAGGAGACCGCCAAACGTTTGGATTCGGTGTTGCGCGATGCCGAAAATGCCTTGCACGCTCTTTTGGTTGCCGTCCCCAACACGCCGCATTCCAGCGTGCCTGTGGGCAAAAGTGCCGAAGACAACGAGGTGGTACGCACCTCCGGAAGCATTCCCACCCTGCACCCAGGCGCCGTCCCTCACTGGGACTTGGCCGCCCAGTACCGCCTGATTGACTTTGAATTGGGGGTAAAGATTACCGGTGCTGGATTCCCCGTTTACCTGGACAAGGGCGCCCGCTTGCAACGCGCGCTGATTCAGTTTTTCTTGGACCAAAATACCGCCGCAGGGTACCGCGAGGTGCAACCTCCGCATTTTGTTAACGAGGCCTCCGGCTTTGGGACCGGACAGCTTCCCGACAAGGAGGGCCAGATGTACCACGCGGTGGCCGACAACCTCTACGCCATTCCCACGGCGGAAGTGCCTGTGACCAATTTGTACCGCGATGTGATTGTGGACGAGGCCGAATTGCCCATCCGCAATACCGCCTATACCCCCTGCTTCCGCCGCGAGGCAGGCTCCTACGGCAAGGACGTTCGGGGCTTGAACCGGTTGCACCAATTTGATAAGGTGGAAATTGTGACTTTGGATCGTCCAGAGGACTCCTATGCCCGTTTGGACGAAATGGTGGCCCACGTGGCCGGTTTGCTCGACGCCTTGGAACTGCCCTACCGCATTCTCCGTTTGTGCGGCGGAGACATGGGATTCACCTCTGCCCTCACCTACGACTTCGAAGTTTGGTCGGCCGCCCAGCAACGCTGGTTGGAAGTAAGCTCCGTGAGCAACTTTGAGACCTACCAAGCGAACCGACTGAAGTTGCGCTACCGCCGGACGTCGGACCGCAAAACCCAACTGGCCCACACGCTGAATGGCAGTGCCCTGGCGCTTCCCCGCGTGGTGGCAGCGTTGCTGGAGAACCACCAAGAGCCCAACGGCATTCGGATCCCAGCTGCCTTGGTTCCGTACACAGGATTTGACCGGATTTCCTAAACCGATTCCTGCTCCATGAAAACCCCTGTTTGGCAAGTCCTTGGCCTGTTCCTCCTTTTGTTTTTGGGATTGAGCGCATGCACCCCCACTCCCGTGGAACGGGACATCGCGTCGTTGCGCGACCGGGTGGAAGGCCTGCAGGACAGCCTGCACGGCGTGGACAGTGTGGAGGTGGAAACCGCCTTGCTGGTGTACCGGTTGCATTTGGAAAAATTGGCTCCCTATGCCGCGGACACCACCAAACAGGCCGTCCTTATTGCCGACGGAACGTTGCTGGATCGGTCTGCCCGCAACCTCTTTAAGTTTCAAGCACAACGCCGGGTCTGGCTGGGCGCTTTGCAAGCAGGAGCCACGCGTTTGGACCAATTGGAGAACGACGTGCGCACCGAATACCTCGATACCGGAAAAGGACGCACGTACTTGCTGGACGAGCAGGGAGCACTGTATGCAGTCTTGCACGAGGCGCGCATCCAACTGCACGCCGCGCAGTGGGCCCTTGCGAAAAAAGACAGCGTAGACCAACGCATGACCGGGCTCTTTTCCCAATGGAGTTCCGAAAAAAAATAAATCCGTTTGCACTCGTTTTGGGGTGCTTGGCCTTCCTGGGGGCCGAGCTGCCGCTTTCCGCCCAAGTAGACGCCGGCGGGCGAACAGCGTCCCAAGACAGCGTCCTCAACCACCTGGAGGAGGCCTACAAGGCCCAACCCAACGACGAACGGCTGCAAGCGTGGATTGGCGCACTGGTCCAAAACCAAAAGGTGGACGACGCCCAGCGGGCGGTGGAACGGCACGCCAAACGCATGCGGAACCGCGCGGTGTTCTACACCGCTGATCAAGCCTTTGTCTCCAAAAAAGGAGGACGAACCACCGACTACCAATCGGCCCTGCAAGCCGCCGTCGCCGGCGCTACCTCCCAGCCGGGCAATGCCTCTCCCCTGTCCGACCGCTTCAAGTCCTACGGGCTGTATGCCGAGGCGGTTGCCGTGTTGGAGGCCGCAG
>JBIIBX010000075.1:0-7102 GCA_044239185.1 Schleiferiaceae bacterium
ACTGGGGCAAGGGAAGGGGAGGTTCACCGCTGTGTGGTTGCTGGGCCAGGTGGTGTCTTGGGATTCAATATTGGCCAAGGCCAAGGTGCCCACGTTGAATCCAGCAACAGCGCTGGAATAGCTCATGTCGCCGAGCAAAACGTCTTTGCGTCCATTTCCATTGAGGTCCAGCAGGGCCAAGGTACTTCCGGAGTGCAGGGTCTGTTCGGGGAAGGCCCAACTTCCGGTGCAGGCGTCAATGGCCAGGGCATTGCTCAGGGGCTTGGATTCCAGGACGTCCCCCCAACAGTCCGTTTCAAGGGCAAATTGCAAACCGCAAGAAGCGGTGTTTTTGTGCCACTCGATGCCCACACCGGCGAGTCCAAACGTCAATATATCGAGGTCTCCGTCGCTGTCTACATCGTCGATGGCAGGACGATCTGCAGTGGAAACATACAGGTTGGAGGAGCTGCTTCCGTAATTACTGAGAACAAAGGGACCCGACAGGGCCCACTGAAACCGCACGACTCCGCTGTCCCGGACGCCTTGGTATACGCCAATTCCTGGATTGGAAGCGCAAAACAGATCCTCTACTCCGTCGCAGTTGTAGTCCGCCAAAACCATCCATTCCCGCACAGCGGGAAAATAGGAAACCCAATCTCCGCGGTAGGTGTAGTCGTTGGCTCTCCGTTGCAACGGAATCCACCGGTAACCGTCGCGGTCGTACCCAATCAAGTCGACCTTGCCGTCGTTGTCAAAATCAATCCGACCAAATTGCACCGAGTTCCATCCGCCCGCAAATCCCAAGGGCAAGGAGTCTGCGCTGGCAGTCCCCACCCGGGGCGATCTCCACGGGGAAAAGGAGGCAAGAGGTTGGGCAACAGCGGTTGCGGTTGTTAAAAAAAGACCAAAAAGGAGTGCGATTCGGTGAATGGGTAGCATCTGTATAAAGATACAATAAACTATATTTGCCACCTTATTCCAAAAGTGCACCCCATGCAGAACAAAGCGGTTATTCGCCTATTTGCCATCGCCTTCGCCGTGGCATGTCTTTACGAGCTCTCCTTCACCTTTGTGGCTCAACGTGTTGAGAGCCAAGCCAGGGAATTTGCTCAAGGCAACCCCATTCAGGAAAAAGCGTATTTGGACTCCATTGCCTCTTTCCCGGTGTACAATTTGGGCATCGCAGAATTCACCTACAAAGAGGTAAAAGGCCGGGAAATGAACCTGGGCTTGGATTTGCGTGGTGGAATGAACGTTATTTTGGAAGTTTCTGTACGCGACGTGCTCGTGGGACTTTCCGGTAATTCCAAGGACCCTATGTTTTTGGACGCCTTGGCCAAGACCGACGCTCGGATGGCCGATGCCCAAGGAGCGTATTTGGACTTGTTCTTTCAGGAAATGGACGCGGTTCGGGGTACACGAAAACTGAACGACATTGGTTTGTTTGGAACCAAGGACATGGCCGATCGGGCCGGTTCCGATGCCTCCGACGACGACATCAAGAATACGGTTCGGGGAGATGTGAATGCCGCCATTTCTAATGTGTACACGGTTCTCAAGGCGCGTATTGACCAATTCGGTGTGGTGCAGCCCAATATCCAAAAATTGGAAAACTCAGGCCGGATTCTGGTTGAACTACCTGGCGTAAAGGACCCCGCGCGGGTTCAACGCTTGTTGCAAGGAACCGCGCGCCTGGAATTCTGGCGTACCTACCAAGGAGCCGACTGGATGCAGTTTATGGTTGATGCCAACGACAAGCTAAAGGCGGTTATTAAAGAAAGCAGCCCTGCTGCCAAAGCCGCTGAAGCGGTTCCCAGCGCATTGGATGTAGCGTCCATTCCAGACGCCGAAGGAGGAAAGACGGCCAAAGGCGCAGACACCGCAAACAAGCCAAAGGCAGCAGCCGCCGATACAGCAAACAAAGACTTCGGCCCCTTGTTGAAGGCCATGGCCCTCAACGTAAATCCCCAAACAGGAGCCATTGGCGAAGGTCCAATCATTGGATATGCCGCGACGAAAGACACGGCCAAAATCAACGGTTATTTGCGTAATGAAGCTGTTTTGGCGATGATTCCCGGTGACAAGCGGTATGTCCGTTTTGCTTGGACCCGTCCAGAAAAAGAGACGGATGTCACCATGTTGATTGCCTTGCGTGGCAACCGCGACAACCAGCCCGAACTCGACGGCGAAGTCATTGTTGACGCCCGCCAGGAATTTGACAACGGAAACAACCCCGTTGTGAGCATGTCCATGAACGGCCAAGGAGCCCAGTTGTGGAAACGCATTACCGGAGAAGAAGCCGCCAAAACGCCGAAAGGCCACGTTGCCGTGGTATTGGACGGATTGGTGTACAGCTACCCCCGCGTGATGGGCGAGATCGCCGGTGGACGTACCCAAATTGAAGGCGGTTTTGCTTTGGAAGAAGCGACCGACTTGGCGAATGTGCTTCGTGCCGGTAAATTGCCCGTACCTGCTCGCATCATTCAATCCGACGTAGTAGGTCCAAGCTTGGGCAAGGAGGCGATCCAAGCCAGCTTGTGGTCGTTTGCTTACGCCATGGGCGTTGTGTTCCTGTACATGTTGTTCTACTACGCCGGCGCAGGCTGGGCTGCCAATTTGTCTTTGGTGGTGAACATGTTCTTCATCTTCGGCATTTTAGACGCCATTGGCGCTGTTTTGACGCTGCCCGGTATGGCCGGTATTGTCTTGACCATTGGTATGGCCGTGGATGCGAACGTTTTGATTTACGAGCGAATCCGAGAGGAGTTGGCCGGAGGCAAGCCTTTGGAAACAGCGGTTAACGACGGGTACAAACATTCCTACGGGGCCATTTTGGACTCGAATTTGACCACGCTGTTGACGGCCGTTATTTTGTACTTGTTTGGAACAGGTCCGATCCGCGGTTTTGCCACCACTTTGATTATTGGAATCCTGTCTTCCTTGTTTACGGCCATTTTTGTTTCGCGCTTGTACATCGACTGGAAACTGAGCCGCAAGTCCCAGGTGACTTTCACCAACACGTTTTTCAAGGGCCTCTTTATTAACAGCCAATTTGGCTTTATGAAGGTGCGCAAGATTGCGTATGCTTTTTCGGCCATCTTGGTCATTGGTAGTTTCATTTCCTTGGCGACCAAGGGATTGCAATTGGGTGTCGACTTCTCCGGGGGACGTACCTACCAGGTCCGCTTTGACCAACCCGTTCAAGTGGAAGAAGTGAGTGCATCGCTCTTGGAAGTGTACCGCGCCCAAGTCCCCAATGCAACCGCGCCCGTCGTTAAAACGCTGGGAACTTCGGACCAAGTAGTAATCACCTCGAATTTCCGCATCGATGAAGTTGGCGCAGATGTAGAGGAAGAGTTGCATACCGCTTTGTACGACGGTGTGAAAGGGTTTTACGCCAAATCGATCAGCAAATCGGAGTTCTTGTCCATTGAAGAAAATCCGCTTGGTCTCGTGGCTTCCCGTCAAGTAGGTCCAACCGTTGCCGACGACATTCAGAAGACGGCCATATGGGCGGTTCTTTTCTCGCTTCTGGGAATCTTCATCTACCTGTTGGTTCGCTTCAACAAATGGCAGTATTCCATGGGTGCGGTTGTTGCGGTCATGCACGATGCCATTGTTGTGATGGGTGTGTTCTCCGTATTCAATGGTATTCTTCCCTTCTCCTTGGAGGTTGATCAGGCTTTTGTTGCGGCCATTTTGACGGTAATCGGTTATTCTTTGAACGATACGGTGGTTGTTTATGACCGTATTCGCGAGTTCTTCGGAGAGAAGAACCACGCAAAATTGACCAAATCCCAGCTGTTGGACAATGCCTTGAACCAGACCTTGGGCCGGACATTCAATACGTCCATGACGACGTTGGTGGTATTGATCGTGATTTTCTTCTTTGGTGGGGAAGTTATCCGCGGATTTGTTTTCGCCATTTTGGTGGGTATTTTGGTAGGTACGTATTCCTCTTTGTTCGTTGCAACGCCAATTTTGGCAGACACGGCAAAGCAATTGGGCGACGAATCTCCTGATGCATAACCGATTTCTTTTAGCGATTTGAAACAGGGCCGCCCGTTGGGCGGCCCTGTTGTATTTTTGCCCCATGGGATTCTTGTTTATTAGCGGCGGCGAGCTCACGGTGGTCTTGTTGGTAGCCTTGTTTGTTTTGGGTCCCAAGCGGATTCCGGAAGTTGCGCGCGGGTTGGCCAAGGCCATCAAAACCGTTCGAAACGCTTCCAACGAGATCAAGCGCGAAATAGCCGACGTCGCAGAGCGTCAAATGGAGGAGTCTGATTTGAAGAATACCATCCAAGAGACCAAAGAGGCCATTGATCAGGCTGTCGATTCGGTAAAAAGGCAATAATTTGCCGACACCCCCTGTTTTGAGTGGGGGTCTGTTGATAAAATTTGAATTTTTAGGGATTCGGGTCGGTTTTTTCGTCTAATTTTGACGAAAATTAAAACTGCTATGGCAACCGTTCGTTTTTTAGGCCTGACCGAAACCTTGCACCGCAAGCCCGTTGAGTTTACTCCTCCGTTCCGAAAGTCTTCGGAATACTTTGGTTCCAACGTCTTCAACGACAAGGCCATGCTGGAGTTTTTGACCAAGGATGCGTTTGTTGCTGTTAAGAGCGCCATGGAGCACGGCACCAAGATCGACCGTGCCATGGCGGACCAGATTGCTTCCGCCATGAAGGCATGGGCCATGAGCAAGGATGCCATGCACTACACGCATTGGTTCCAACCCCTCACCGGCGCCACCGCAGAAAAGCACGATGCCTTTTTTGAGCCCACCGAAGACGGCCGGGCCATTGAGAAGTTCAACGGAGCCATGCTGGTGCAGCAAGAACCCGACGCATCTTCTTTCCCGAACGGAGGAATTCGCAACACCTTTGAAGCCCGCGGTTACACTGCTTGGGATCCGACTTCTCCCGCGTTCATTATGAACGACACGCTGTGCATTCCAACCGTATTTGTATCCTACACCGGCGAGGCGTTGGATTACAAAACGCCTCTTCTCCGCGCCCTTCAGGCCATGGACACAGCAGCCACCCAGGTGTGCCAGTACTTCGACCGAAACGTGACCAAGGTGCATGCCACATTGGGGTGGGAGCAAGAGTACTTCCTGGTGGATTCTGCCTACTTTTCCGCTCGTCCCGACTTGTTGATGACCGGCAGAACGCTTGTAGGACACAGTCCAGCCAAAGGACAGCAGCTGGAAGACCACTATTTTGGCTCCATTCCAGAACGCGTCTTGCAGTTCATGCGCGAGGTGGAATTTGAATCGCATTTGTTGGGGATACCCGTTAAAACCCGCCACAACGAAGTCGCTCCCGCCCAGTTTGAGTTCGCTCCCATTTTTGAAGAAGCGAATGTGGCTGTTGACCACAACTCGCTGTTCATGGACCTGCTGGAAAAAGTAGCCCGTCGTCACAATTTCCGGGTTTTGTTGCACGAAAAGCCTTTTGCCGGAATCAACGGTTCTGGAAAGCACAACAACTGGTCGCTGGCCACAAATACAGGAACCAATTTGCTGTCTCCTGGAAAGACACCAAAACGCAATCTCCAGTTTTTGACGTTCTTCGTGAATGCCATTGTGGCCGTAGACCGCCATGCGGACCTCCTGCGCGCTTCCATAGCCTCTGCGAGCAACGACCACCGTCTGGGTGCTAACGAGGCCCCTCCGGCCATTATCTCGGTCTTCTTGGGGCAGCAGCTGAGTGCTGTTCTCGATGAATTGGAGAAAGTGGAAAACGGAAAGTTGAGCCCCGAGCAAAAGACCGAACTCAAGCTCAATGTTGTAGGGAAAATTCCAGAAATCCTGCTGGACAATACCGACCGCAACCGGACGTCGCCGTTCGCTTTCACCGGCAACAAGTTTGAATTCCGCGCCGTGGGATCTTCGGCCAACTGCGCCCAGTCCATGACGGTATTGAATACCATTGTGGCTGAGCAATTGATGCTATTCAAGTCCAAAGTGGATGCCTTGGTTGGGCAAGGTTTGAAGAAAGACGACGCCATTTTCAATGTGTTGCGCGACTTGATTTCCACCTCCCACAAAGTTCGGTTTGAAGGAGATGGTTACTCCGACGAGTGGAAAGACGAAGCTGCGAAGCGCGGATTGAGCAACTTGCCAGATACCCCACGCGCCCTCAAGGCCTATGTTTCCGAGTCGTCCAAAAGCGTATTTGAGCGTTTGGGAATCCTCAACCATGTAGAGCTGGAGGCCCGGTACGAAATCATGCTCGAAGACTATTTCAAGAAGATCCAAATTGAGAGCCGCACCCTGGCCGATTTGGTTTCCAACCACATTCTCCCTACGGCCATGGGCTACCAGGCCCAAGTGGCAGAAGGGGCGCTCAAACTGAAAAGTTTGTTCGAAGAGAAAACCTTTGCGCAATTGGCCAAACCGCAATTGGATCTGGTCACGGAATTGGGCAACCGAATTCATGTGCTGTCCACCGAAGTGTTGGCCATGACCGAAGCCCGAAAGGCTGCCAACCGGTTGTCTGACCCAGAAGCCAAGGCCATAGCCTACTGCGATACGGTTAAACCGCATTTTGATACCATCCGCTACCATGTAGATAAATTGGAACTTTCGGTAGACAACGCCCTTTGGCCTTTGCCGAAGTACCGCGAAATGCTCTATGCACGGTAAGATTCTCGAAACTTCAACAAAGAAATCCCCCGGTCGGTATGGCTTGGGGGATTTTTATTTCCTATTTTAGCCCTTTGTATACCCATTGGTCAACACTATGATGCCGACGTCCCGCCTGCTTGCGTCCTTGCTTTTATGCGTTCTCTTGCCGTTCATGTCCTTCGGGCAGACTGTGAGCAAACCTGCTGCAAAACCCGTTGCCAAATCCACGGTTTCTCCGTCGGCAGCGAAAAAAACGGACCCCAAAAAATCGGCGTCCGCCAATCAGGTGAAGCCGGTGAAGGAGGCGAAGGTGGTTGAACCCAAAGAGAAAACCCAAACACCTGCGGAAAAAGCCCAAGCCCAGAAGGCTGCTAAGGCGGAGAAAGTTAAGCGCCCCAAGATTTTACGCGACGCAGACGATTATTACAACGCCAAGGAATACTACAAAGCCATTGCCCTGTACAAAAAGGGATTTTCCAAGGCGAAAGC
>JBIIBX010000076.1:0-7100 GCA_044239185.1 Schleiferiaceae bacterium
CTGGCCCAACGCAAAGAACAGGGTCTCGTGTACAGAGAGTCCGGCATTCAAACCCTCTTGGAAGGCAGTGCCCAGTCGGCCAAAAAACTCATACTTGTTCCCGTAATTGATCTGGCCCCAATACGCCTCCTTGAGTTCCTCCACCAGCCACGCCAACGCGCCGGCATCCGGGTGAACCACCACCAAATCGCCTTCCCAACCGGTCCGATTGGGGTCTGACGACACAATGAGGTTCGCGCCGCCAAATTCGGGGTGCTGGAGGGGGTACGTACGTTGAGCTACTGCTTGCAGGATTTGGTTGTATTTTTCCATGGTATTGTTGATTTTAAGGGGTTAATGCACTAAAAAGAAAGGGGAAGTTGTCGTCGAACTCACCCCACCCTTACCGCCAACTCCCGGGGCATGTAGCCGTAGACGAATTCGGTGACGCCGCAGAGCCAGAGTTGGTGGGCGTGTCCGTCCAGGAAGGTGGTGTAAAAGGCACCGTCGCCGTCGGGATGCGGATGGTGGTAGCGGACGCCCAGCCAAGCGTCGGGGTTTTGCAGGGCCACGTCGGCCCGCTCGGTCACCTCCAAACGGACGTAGGATTGGCCATCGCCCAGGTACTCCAGTAGGGTGTCTGCCCCCAGCACCATGGCCAAGGCGCCCTTCGGCCCCGGCCAGTTGGGAAGGTCGATGTACCACCCCGTTTCGTCCCGGTAAAACGACAGCGTCCGAACAACCGACGCCGAACGGGTGTTCATCCGACTCAGCCCCCGGGAGAGGGCCACTTTGGCTTTCACTTGCAGGCGGTAGCCCCAACGGGCCAGGGTCAACTTTGCAGACATATCCTTGGTTTTTAAGGGATTGATAGTGCAAAGGTGGCCGCGTCGGCTGGCCGTTTCCCAATTTCTGCAAGCTTGTTGGGGGGTGGAGTGTTGTTCCCTAATGCGCTTTACCAAGAAGACGGGTCCCAACGCCCCACGTACTTTTTTTACCAATATATGTATTTCCATATATTACAAAGTAAAATTGATAAATTATATGCTTTAAAATATATTTCAGTATATTTGACCCAATTAAATGCAAATACATATAATGAAATCGCTCGGGACCTTTCTCAAAGAAAACCGCAAACAAAACGGTTTCACGCAATCAGAATTCGCGGAACGCGCCGGGGTGGCCCTGACCGTAATTCGAAAAATAGAGCAGGGCAAAGGCAACTTACAGCTGGAAAAAGTGAACCACGTGCTGGCTATGTTCGGCCATGTCCTGGCACCCGTACCCGCCAATTCCGTTGAACTTTCGAACAAGAACGACCATGAGAACCGCTGAAGTATATTACAAAGACGTGCTCGCGGGAATCCTCACGGAAACCGACGAAGGGCGTTTCATTTTTCAATACGACAGCAACTACGTTCAAGCGCATTCGGACCAGTTCCTGACCTTCACGATGCCGGTAACGGAACACCCGTACTACGACAAATACTTATTCCCCTTTTTTGACGGGCTCATACCGGAGGGTTGGCTGTTGGATGTGGCAAAAACACATTACAAAATCAACCCCAACGACCGCATGGGTCTGTTGATGGCCTGTTGCCAAAACGCAATCGGAGCAGTCAGTGTCCAATCTCAAAGCGCACCCAATGAGTAAGAAGTGCTTGTCCTGCTATGAGGTATTGCCCGAGTCCAGCCAAACGGAGTACCACCCAAAGTGCAGTTTGGCTTTTTTTGGTAGTGCCACTCCTCCATCCTTGGACTACTCCTTAAGCGAGATGAATGAACTCGCAAAGGAAGTAGTTCGTCAGCGAATTGCCGTGCCAGGCATTCAGCCCAAGCTCTCTCTATCCCTGATCCCGAACACTTTACAGAAATCCCCTTCCCCTCGCCTGACCGTGGTAGGGGCCTTAGGGGGGAATTATATTTTCAAGCCCCCTAACGCTATTTATCCAGAGCTCCCGGAGAATGAACACCTCACCATGAGCCTGGCGGCGGCCTTACGGATTCCAACGGTACCCGCCTGCATGATTCGACTTAAATCGGGTGAATTAGCCTACATCACCAAAAGAATCGACCGTGCCGAAGACGGAACCAAAGTACACATGCTGGATCTATTCCAAATAACGGAAGCCGTCGACAAATACAAGAGCTCAATGGAACGCGTCGGAAAAGCCCTAAAGCTTTATTCATCCGAAACGCTCATGGATCAATTCAAGCTTTTTGAATTAACCGTTTTTTGCTTTTTAACGGGCAACAACGACATGCATTTGAAAAACTTCTCCATGATTCATAACGTCCCCAAGTGGACCCTGGCACCCGCCTACGACTTACTGAATGTGCAATTGGCCAATCCCTCAGACAAAGAAGAACTGGCACTAACGCTGGATGGTAGGAAAAAAAACCTCAAACGACATCATTTCGAACGCTTTGGCGAGAACCTGGGCTTAAACAACAAACAAGTTCAAGGGATATTTGATCGATTTTCACAAAATAAACCCCAATTGAAACGCTTGATTGAAGCATCCTTTTTGAGCGAAATATCGAAAGAGAACTATTGGGATATCCTATTGAAAAAGTTCGATGCTCTGAAATAGCCATAAAAACCCCCGTGAAGGGTGTGGATGAGAACCACCACCAACGGAAATAGGTACTCCCGATTACCGAAATACTCCCCTACACCGGCCGGGAAACCACCCGCACCAGGCCCTCCGCCACCGCAGGAATGCCCTTGGGACCGCCATTGGGCCCTTGGATGGTATACGGCGAGGGGTCGCCCAGTTGGTCCAGCGCGTTCTTGATCCGACGGTTCAGCCGAGACACGTTTTGGCTCAAATCGTCGTCCTCGTTGAAGGCCAGACGTCGCGCCACCTGCACAATCTGCTGGGGATCTTCGCCACTGCCTGTATAAAACCGACGGTACCAGGCCGTGAGTCGGTCCAGATGGTCCGGAACGTGGGAGAGCGGGAGCCCGTCGGGAAATTCCGAAAACAGCGCGTATACCGCCAACTCCTTGGGCGCCAGAGGGATCACCTTGCCGATGTTGTCCACGCGCAGGGCGTATTCCAGGGTCAGGTGCGGCCGTTCAAAGTCGTTCAAGAGGTTGGACAGGTTGAGCTGAAAACTGCGGATGCCTTCCATGCCGTCCCGCGTTTGCCGCAGCAACGCATAGGGCACGCGGGCACTGCGGATGCGCTCCAAACAGGTGGCGCAAATGTCTGCACTGCGCAATTTCCGCTCCATCTCCACCAGGTGCTGGTACAGGTCGTTCATGCAGCCCACGGACTCCTCCACGTGCAGGTGGTCCAAGAAAATTTCCAAGGTGGGAAAGGCCCACCGACGCAGGGGCATGACCAGCAATTCGTAGGCAATGGGCAGGTGCGGGGCGGCCATCAACCCGGTGACGGAGTGGTTGGCCTGCACAAACCCCAGCCCCCAACCGAAGAGGTCCGGCACCGCGAAGAGGTTGAGGGGGTTGGGCGCCGTCAATAGGGGCACCACCAGGCTGTTCTCCCGGCTTGCCCCGGTAGACCGGTAAAAATCCTGGGCCACCCACCGCAAGGCATGGGCCAGCTGCGCCATTTGCGGGTCCGAATCCAACTGCATCCACTCGTACCAGTCCCGACCGCCGGTTCGGCCATGCCGGTTGTTAAACGTGTGCCGGATGTCGATTTCCTTCATCTTCCAGACGGTGCTGGAATGTTTGCTATGGAAGATCTCGGAATCCAACGACGGCAGCTCCCGGAGCATCGGGTTTTCCGGGTCTTGCTGCAGCACGTATCCGGTAACCGACGGCGGCGGAAATACCCAGGAATGTGCCCGAAATTCGACGGGCCCGCGCACACTTTGCAGCAAGGCCACTGCGTCCTGTACCGCGGGCAAATCCTGCCCTTCCGGCACCAAAATATGCACAACAAAGGTTTCTAAGGGCGCGTTGGGGGCGGGACTCATGGGCGGTCTTTTTTGATGAATTTCTTGCTGTGAAAGGAACCCCCAAGGTCGAGGTTTTCCAACACAAAATCGGACATAAATTCCAGGGCCTTTCCTTTCTGGGCCATGGAAAAGGAAACCATGCGGTCTTGGCGCATTTTTTGCGCCTCCAAATCCTGCAAAGCCTGCGGGTCGCATCCGGTAAACGTGACGGTCCATCCGGGCCGATTTTGGCACTTCTCCATCAACTGCGCAAGGGTTCTTCCACTGAATTTGACCGACGCATTTTCGCCGCCGTCGGAAAATACCATGACCAGGACTTCGTGGGAGGAGGCGGGGTCTTGCGGGGTGGGGTCTTGTGTGGAGCGGTCTTGCGGGGCTCCTTCGCTTGGGGTGCGCGTCTGGGCGTCCCGCGTCTTGGCGACCCGTTCTTTGGTGACCCGCTCCCCCTCCTCAAACAACGCACGCTCCAAGGTTTGGCCCACGGCGTCCAACAAAGCGGTCATCCCACCCACGCAAAAATTCTCTTCGGTAACGGGGGGGATGTCCACAGGACTGACTCCCTCTTTCCACCAGCTCAGCCGGTCGTTGAACTGCAAAATACTCATCCGGACCTTGGGACCCGTCGGAACGCTGCACCGTTCGCGCAGGCCGTCCAAATGTTTGTTCAACGCTAACCGCACTTCGTCGATCTGGTCGTGCATGGACCCGCTGAGGTCCACCACCAAATAATAATCCAGCAAGTGGCTGCGGGGTGCGCCGGACGGTGGGCCAGACGACGCGGCAGATGCCGTGCCGGACGGTGGGCCGGACGGGCTGTGGGGTGCGCCGGACGGTCCGCCGGTCGCTTGAAACGGTTCGTTTTTCATCGATTTGGGGTTTAAGGATTAAACGTTTGGAATTCCGCGATCAGAAATCCAGACGTCGTGCTTCCCGCAAACCGACTCCCCCGTGGGGCCGCACCAGCGACCCACCCGAACGACTCCGGAGACGAACCTTTCGGCCCGAGGTTTGGTACTCCTTGGCCCGCATTTCACACGACGTCCTCGTGATTTCTGGGGCAAAGGTGGCCGTGCGGCAAGGGGGTTTCCCATTCTTCGCAAGCTTGTTGGGGGGAGCTCAGCCAGACAGGGTGCGCACACCTTCTCCTGCGTCCGTTAACCCAAAGAAAACGGTGAGATAGGTGCATTGTACCCCATTGGCGGACCTTGGGGTATGTTCAATTTCCGTCTTCAAACAGGTCTTGGATTTTAACATATACCCAGAAAAATCCTGTAGTATCAAAGCACCGCATAACTGCGGAGTTTTTTTCGTGTTAACACAAAAAATCCAACTTTATTCGACGAGGGGAACAGAATGCAACAAGTCCCGCATTTATAAATCCAAAATCAATAGAAGACGATAAAATACCCGTTCAAAAAAGGATACTCCGTCACTCAACAGACCAAGATGTACGCAAACAAGTGCTTGTTGTTCATTAGGAACCAAATCCGGCTCAAATTCACCCCAATTAAGCCGTAAAAACGGCCATTTTGAGCCACAATTCAGAAACTCAACACCCCACCGCCGTGTGAGCCGCCACGGGAACCACCAGTCCGTCGGCCGGAGCAGGGGCAGACAAATACCACGTCATGACGTTGGCGTTGTAGTGGTCGGAGGTGTCTAAAATCCAGTCCAGCAGACCGTCGCCGTCCAGATCTCCGGCAAAATGGATGGCCACGAAGGCATCGTCGAACCGCGGGTGCGCCACCAGCAGAGACGTGCGCTTTTGGCCGTCCACGGTGGAGGTCACGTACAATTTGTAGTTCCAAACGTCCGGATACGCCACGTCTTCTTGCCGACGGAAACCGCCGGTCGCATAGAGGGTGTAGGTGCGTCCTCCGTAGGTGATTTCTACGGTGTCCCCAGGCAGTACCTGCAGGTCGGCGAACTTTGGAGATTCCACGGCCACCACGGGACCCTTTTTTAAATACTTTTTTCCGCGCAACAACAAAACGTTGGGATCTTCCACGCTGGTTTTCACTTCCCAGCCCGGCCCAAATTCCGGGGCTTCGCTTTCGTCGCGGTTGGGATCCTCCAGCGGGTCGGGAACTCGGGTTAGGCGCAGGTCCGTCGGTCCCACGTACCACCCGTTGGGTCCCTGGAACAGCCCGAACCACGGACCTTTTCGCAGGTCATCGGTCACCTCGTCCTCGTGAAAAACCCCGCCCCGCAGCGCGACGCCCGGCAAGTCGTCCCCCGGGAACGACACTTCGTCGTACTGGATGGGGCCAATTTCGTTGCCGGACTCCATGAAAATCGCAGTGTCTGCGGTTCCGGGCTTGGCGGTTTCCGCTTTGCCGCCGCGGTTGCCGCAGCCGGTGAGGGCCTGTGTGGAAATCGACAGGGTCCCGGCCGACAACAGGATCAGCAGCACCCGGGAGTGAGAGCGGGTGGGTCGTCTTTTTGATGCGACGGGAGCCGAAGCCTGTGAAGCGTCGATGGGAATTTTCATGGGGGAAAGGTAGTGCGGATTGTCGATTCTGTTTTTTGGCTGCCCCAAAAAGTAGCATTCCGTATGGACAGCGTAGGATTCAATGCCATTCTATGTACAAGCGCATTCCACTGGCATTTGTCTGGCGATCAACTTGCCTTTATGCGGCGCATAAAGCGATGCAAACGCTTGTTTTTGGCCCAGCCACGGCAACTTCTTGAGTTACTACAAATTAACTCTTGAGTAAAACATTTATACGTTTTGGGTTTTGAAATGCGAATAATTGTCCTAAATTTGCATTATAAACAAAAAACACCCAAGCACATTAAAGCCATGGCCCTGGAATTGGTCTACCTCTCTGCACTTAGCGGTGAAAAATGCTCCTTCTATGCAGTCTTGGTCGACCATTGCGCTCAAACCAATTTTGAAAACTTCATCCAGGAACACCAATCCCAATTTTATTCAGAAGTAAAAGAAATTATCCAAAGACTGCACCAGATGGGTAAAACCACCGGAGCGCTTCACCCCTTTTTCAAAAAGGAAGGAAATCGCGTCTATGTTCAACGATATGGCCACACGGTTTGCGCGTTGTACGACGAAGAACGAAAGTTCCTCCGGCTCTATTGCGTGAGGCTATCCGAAAAGACAGTGATCCTGGGCGGAGGCGGGCCAAAATCAAAGCTCATTCGACGCTGGCAGGAAGATGAACACCTATCGTCCC
>JBIIBX010000077.1:0-6992 GCA_044239185.1 Schleiferiaceae bacterium
GGTTGGTTGGATTGTTTTGGCATTTTTAGCGAACCGTTCCTCGGTATTTGCGCAAACTGCCAATGTATCGTTGGAATCCGTATCCTGGGCCAACTGGCCTGCTTTGCAGTCTTTTGCCATCGGAGAATGGCAAGGGGAATGGTTGGTTGTAGGAGGACGGACCGACGGCTTGCACCAACGTCAGCCCTGGGCGGCCTTTTCCAGCGCCGGCCAACCCCAAACCCTGTGGGTGCTAAACCCACAGACGGGGGGGATGTGGTCTGTTCCCACAGATAGCTTGCCCGTGGAGGTTCGGGATCAATTCAAAAGCACCAACCTCCAAGCGACCACCTTGGGGGATTGGATGTATCTCACCGGCGGATACGGCTTGTCTTCCTCCAGCGGAACCCACGTAACCCATCCCAGAATTACGCGCATTCACCTCAGTCAGGCCATTTCTTCCATTAAAAATGGCGGCTTAGGTCTGCATGCTTGCATCCAAAGTAAAACCGACAGCCGTTTCGCTGTAACAGGTGGAAAACTTATGGCTTGGGACGAAACGTTGGTTTTGCTGGGCGGACACCGGTTTGAGGGCGCCTACAATCCCATGGGCCATGCCACTTACACCCAAACGTATGCAAACAAAGCGGCACAATGGTCCCCTGTTGACAGTTCCAATTCCTTTCGAATTGTCAATTACACGGAGATCTCGGATACCTTGCGCTTGCACCGTCGGGATTGGAACGTATTGCCTTTTCGGAGCGACACCTTGGCTTACTTACTGGGATTCAGTGGTGTTTTCCAAAGAGGGGTCGACCTTCCCTACACAAGCGGCGTTGCTTGGAACGGAGATTCTGTCTGGACTCCATCGGGTTTTTCCCAGCGATTGAACCAATACCACTGCGCCTCTTTTGGGGTGTACGACAGCTTGACCCAGGCGTATGCCGCCGTCTTTTTTGGAGGAATAGCCCAGTACCTGCCCACTCCCGGTGGAGGCTTATCGGCAGATCCCAACGTCCCTTTTGTAAAAACCATCGGATTGGTGAGCCACCAAAACGGAATGTGGTCGGAGCGGCCGTTGGGCGGCACATTGCCCCAATTTTTAGGAGCCTCTGCCGAATTTCTCCCGGCCCCAGGAGTTCCCAGAGATGCCTATGGATTGATTCGATTGGCTGAGCTTACCGGTGACTCGGTCTTTGTAGGGTATATCTACGGTGGAATTGTTTCCGGAGCGCCTCTCGTCTTTTTTGGCAACAGCGCCGGGTCGAGCCAATCCACCGCGCACCTTTTCAAAGTGTACTGGATTCGTGGGGCGCTTCATGTATCTGAACGAAGCCTACGACCGCACTTGATTGACTGGGCCACCTCGCGCGAGAAAGGACGAGGCGAAGTGCGCGTCTTGCCTCATGGGACCGCCCCTCTGGAATTGCGGGTGTTTGACCGCATGGGAAGACTCCTCTACACGGCTTCCAAAAACCGGCACGATGGGACGTCCTTTACGTGGGAATTTCCGGTGCGAGGCGCGGCCACCGTCGTTATTCAGCAACGCGACTTAAGCGCCTCGGCTGAAATCCTCTCCCTGGAATAAAGGGCCGTCGTTGCCCAATCCACCAAAATCCACGTACCTTTGCCCAACGTATGATGGAGCTTCTTTTTGCCTTTGTAACCCTGACATTTTTGGAAATCGTCTTGGGGGTAGACAACATTATTTTTATTTCTATCCTGACCAACAAATTGGACCCGGCCATTCGGCCCAAAGCCCGGTTCATGGGCATCGCTTTGGCGTTGGTTTTTCGGGTGCTTATGCTTCTCTCCATCACGTGGATCATGCATTTCAAAGAACCGCTCTTTCAACTCATCGGCCACCCCGTATCGGGCCGGGATTTGATTCTTTTTGCCGGAGGCTTTTTCTTATTGTTCAAGTCTACCAAGGAAATCTTCGAGATCATGGAAACCGAGGAAGGCGTTGACAACGGCAAAAATGTACACGTAGCCAAGCAGTTTGCCGGCATCATTGTGCAAATCGCCCTGCTGGACATTGTTTTCAGTTTTGACTCTATCCTCACAGCCATTGGCATGACCCAAAACCTGCCCATCATGGTGGGAGCGATTGTGGTAAGTTTGATCGTTATGTTGCTCTTTAGTGGAAAAATCGCTGGAGTGATTGAAAAACACCCTTCTTTGCAAGTGCTGGCGTTGGCTTTCCTAATTCTCATTGGGGTTATGCTGATTGCCGAAGGGGCCGGATACCACGTTCCGAAAGCCTACATCTACGTAGCCATCGGGTTTTCCTTGGGGGTGGAAACGCTCAACATCCGCGCCAAGAAACGGTAAACGTGCCGCATGCGGAACCGTTTTGCTAAAAACGGTACGACTAGATCAGGGGCGACCTGCCAAAAAGGCGCGTACCCGGAGAACGTCCTCCCACGTATCCACACCGTTGTGGGCCTCGCCCACTTCGTGAAGCAAAATCGGGTATCCGTGGTGTAGCCAACGCAGTTGTTCCAGGCTCTCGGCTCGTTCGTTGTCCGCCGGATGCAAAGCGGAAATGGCTTTTAATACCTCGGGGGTATACCCGTAAACACCCAAATGCTTGTAACGCACCGGAGCGTGTTCCGTCCGCTGGTAGGGAATGGGCCAGCGGCTGAAGTACAGGGCGCGGCTCTGTGCATTCGGTACCACGTAGCACACCGATCGGTCCTCCAAATCGCTCTCCGGTGAAAGCGGCGTATACAAAGTTGCCAAGGGTCCGGGGGAATTCAAGAGAACCGCTACATGGTCCGGATTCACCAAGGGTTCATCTCCTTGTACATTCAAAACCCAAGACAACGTGTCCGACGATTGGGCCTGCCACTTCTCTGCTGCCTCCAAACATCGGGACGTTCCTGACACATGCAAGTCACTGGTAATTATTGCCTTGCCGCCATTTGATTCTACGGTTTGTGCAATTTCAGTGCAATCGGTAGCTACCACGACTTCTCCGTTTTTCCCAGAGCGGTTTAAGCCTTCTTGGGCCTGCCGAAACGTACGAACCACCATGGGCACTCCGCCCAAATCAACCAAGGGTTTCAAGGGCAAGCGCTCGGAATCTCGTCGAGCAGGAACGACTACCAGTACGGACATGGGCCTCAAGGAATAACCAACAAAGGGGCAAACGTCTCCACTGCATCTGAACGCATCCGGATTTGGTACCAGCCCGGTTTCAAGTACTGGGGGTCAAAAGAAAGTTCGTTTCGGCCGGCTCGTGCTTGCCGTTCCCCAATGTGTACGACCCTGCCAGTTGCATCGATGCAATCCAATTCTACCAAACCCGCCGAAGGCAGCGAAACAGCCAAAACCACCCGGTTTCCGTGGCTATGCGAAATGGGATTGGGAAAGGCCGAAGGAGTCGGGGCCTGGGAAAAAGGAAATTTGAATTCTACCGTACTCACACACCCCCGAGCGTCCAGAACCCAAACTTGCAACGAATCTCCGCTGCACAAACCCGACCACGAAGCAATCGGACCTTCCAAGGTGTCTGTGTGCTTGGAGGTTATCCAGCGGTACGGTGCCGTCCCTCCTTGGGCCACTCCACTAACCGACCAGTCGCATCCGCTTCCAAACAGCTCCCAAAGGGCCTCCAGTTGGCTGGAATCGGGCGTCGTTACCGCCGAAAGCCACGTCGAATTCCCCCCGTTTCCGGACCCAAAAAATCCGGCTGCCCATACTTTTTGTTCGCGCAGGTTCGGCTCTCCACCGGTTGTGCCGTACACACGTTGCAGGCCAAAATAGTCGCCCCACCGCTCGGCACCTCCCAACTTGGAAACGGGGCCAAGGCCTGCCTTCAGTTGTACCACAGGCGAGAAACTGCCGTCGTTGCCGACGTACACCAGGGAATTTCCGGGATGGTGGCTTGGGCTGGTGTGGTTAAAACCGACCACATACTCTTCGTCACACGCCTCATTCCCTGTAAACACAATGTTAGGATAACCAAAGTCTTTGATGGGGTCGGACAAAATTCGACCGTTCAAGGTATCCGACCCGAGGGGCAAGATGCCGTAGTAAATACCCGCTCGTTCGCTGGGTGCGGAAAACGTCCGCGTAGTGCTCACCACATGGTAAGCGCCATCGGGAGCAACAAGGCCGCCCAACCAGCGGCCGTCGTTGGTTTGCAGCCCCTTGGTGGGGTCGTTCGCAGGCGTGGTGCTTTGCCGTCCATTCGGCGGAAGTCCATAAACCGGATTGGCACTCACCCACCGGCATTCAAACCCGTTGTTCGCCGTAGGGTTGGCGGCTGGGGTCCAAACAAAAACCGAGTCGTTTTCGGGAGAAAAATTCCGGTTGCTCATTAACACCGGACGATCGGCCACGCCGTTCCACCCTGTAAGAGGCAGCAAATTGCGGGTATACCGTCCGTTGAATTTAAAATCGTGGTGGAGCAGCGTTGGGAGCGTTGCCGTGCCGGAATACCCCGCTTCTTTGTCCATCTCCCACAAAATACTCCCATCAAATCCCACCTGCCAAGAAACATTGGGCACGATGAGATTCAGACTGAGTAACACCTTGTCCTTGGTTATGGCAATGGCCGGAAAATCCGACCAACGGTTGTTGTTCAACGGATTGCCCGACAAGGTGTACACATTCCATCCGTCCCGGGGATCGTTGGTTTTGCTGAAGCACACCGCTATTCGGTTGTTGGCGGGGGTGTTGTTGATCAAAAAAACCAACACAAATCGATCCGCTTCCGGGTCGTACGCCAACTTGGGATCAAAGGCATAATCCGACCCCGTCAACTGGCCCAAAACACTCAAAGGAATGTAGCTCTGAGGAAACAGCAAGGTGTCGGTATTCTGGTCCCACCCCCAGAGGTAACTGTTCACGCCGATCAAAACGTGTCCAGAATTGTTGACTGCCAGGGTATTGTCGTTGGGAGTCCCGCCCAGCAAGTCCGTCACGACCCCGACGGTTCCAAAAACGCGAAAGGTCTTTTTACCAAAAACCACTTGGGGAGACTCTGCCAAGGTCTTTCGGGTCTGTTCGCCGGAACCTGTGCCGTCTACGGGGCGACTGGCTGGACCGTGGTTTTCTTGGGAATCGTTTGACGATGGGTCTTTTTTAAAGAGACGCAACTTGATTTCGTTCAACCCCGCCTGGGTGCTAAAGGCGTCGGGTGCCTCCAACGATTGCACAACCAGCGCCGGATCTGCCGGAAGCTCGTGCGCGGGTCCAACCACGTGGTGCAGGGGAATGGAATGCATCTGCTGGGACCACATCGGCCCCATGGACAGCAGCCCCACGACGAGGGAGCACGCCCCTTTTTTCATGAATTGCATGCACAAACCTCGTTCCCTTTTCATCACATGCTCAATTTACAAGATTTTGGGCGACCAAAGCCAAGGCGAAAAAGGCAATCTGAACCGACCAAAACAATCCGTTCAGGGGGTTTTTTTCTTTGGATGTTCCCTTTGATGCAATCGCCGGTTGGACCAACAAGGCCACTGCAAATCCGGTAATCACCCAGCCAATGGCATTGTCCAAGGGCACTTTCCCGTCTACAAACCACCACATGTCCATAAAAGGCGCCGACTTTTCGATTAGGGCATCCAGCAGGGTGATGGTCACCGCAGCCACAGCCGCCCGATGGATGGGCTTTTCGATGGCTTCGGGCACACTGTTGAGGGCCAAAACGGTCAAAAATGCCCAATTGACTCCGATAATCAACGGGACATCCCAGAGCTGAGGGCCCAAAGACGGCAAGTACGCATACACGCCGAAAATTTTCCCCGTATGTACTCCCGCAACTTCTACCAAAAAAGCCACACACATTACCGCGGCCAACCGCCAGGCCACCGAGCCCAAAGGCTTACTCCAGCGCTGAAAACGCAGAAGAAAAAAGAAACTCAACAACAAATGGACGGGCGTTAGGGGCAGCACCCACTGGCGCCACGGAGTAAACAGAGCTACCGCCCCTACCCCGTACGTAACCAAAACAACGATCCGTGCAATCTTCTCTTTGAAGTCCATTCTGCGAAGTTCGGGAATCTTCTACCTTTGTTGGATGCAAAAATCCACCGCTTCACCGGAATTTTCTCCCGTTGCCATTGCCATTGAAGGACCGGAGAAAAACGTATTGATGGGCAACCACTTGCCGCTGACCGTCATTGCCGGACCCTGTGTGATTGAAGGTCGTGCTTTTGCCTTGGAAACCGCCCAAAAACTCAAGCGCATTTTTTCCGATGCAGGAATTTCTTGGATATACAAATCGTCGTTCGACAAAGCCAACCGTTCCTCGGTGAATTCTTTTCGCGGGGTTGGAATGGACGAAGGCCTCTCTATTTTAGCCGAAGTCCGCCAAAAAGTAGGCGTATCCGTACTCACCGACGTGCACGAAAAAGACCAAATTGGCCCGGTGGCGCAAACGGTAGACATGCTCCAAACGCCGGCCTTCCTCTGCCGTCAAACCGACTTTATTCAAGCTGTCGCAGCTGCAGGCAAGCCCGTTAACATCAAAAAAGGCCAATTTTTAGCGCCCGATGACATGCGGCATGTCCTGCTAAAAGCGCTCGCAACAGGAAATAACCAAATTGCCCTGTGCGAACGAGGCAGCACCTTTGGCTACGGGAATTTGGTGGTCGACTTTAAAACCTTCCCGCTTTGGGCGAAATGGGGATATCCCGTAGTCTTTGACGCAACCCATTCGGTCCAAGAGCCAGGCGGCCTGGGAGACCGATCCGGTGGCAAACGGGAGTATGTCGCCAGCTTGGCGCAGGCCGCGGTGGCCTCAGGAGTTGCAGCCGTATTTCTGGAAACCCATCCCCATCCGGACGACGCTCCGTGCGATGGGCCCAACATGATTGATTTCGAGGCATTGCCTGCATTGCTTACCCGGCTAAAAGCGCTCGACGCCTTGGCCAAAAGCTCTTTTTAACGGCAGCGCACCGACGACTCCAAAGGAGTTTCCTAGTCCTCTTCGATCATGTTTTGTTCCAGTTCGGACCAAAACTTCTTTTTCCGTGCATCAACAACCATCGCCC